>JBJHDE010000300.1:0-6930 GCA_050486385.1 Planctomycetales bacterium
GTCGGGGGCCACGCCCGAGAGCGCGTAGCCGGGCGTCTCGGTGCCAAAGTCGGGGATGCTGCCAAAGTAGGGCCGTGCGCCTTGCGGGGCATCGTCGCGGGCGGCCTGCCGTTGCGGACCGGCGTAAGTTGGCCGGCGGTCGCTGGTGGCCAGGTTCCAGGCCGTCTCGCTTACGAACTCGGCCACGCGGGCCAGTCCCGGATAGTTCAGCTTGTCGGCCGTATCATACGGCGTGTGATACACCGGGTGCATGTCTGTAAAGAAATTCAGTACGGGCACCCCGGCCGCGTAAAAGTTGGCGTGATCGCTGGGGCCAAACCCGCCCGGCTTCTTCACCAACTCAAACTCGTGCGACTTGTTCACCCGGTCAATGATTTCCAAGAATGTGTCGCCGGTGTCGACGCCGGTGACAATCAGCTTGTCGTTCCGCAGCCAGCCGACCATGTCCATGTTGATCATGGCGACGGTTTGTCCCAGCGGTACCGCGGGACCGTGAATGTAATACGAACTGCCCAGCAGCCCCATCTCTTCGGCAGTGAAGGCGATGAAGACCACCTGCCGGTGATGTTCGGAGTGTTTCGACTCCTCGGACAGCATCCGCGCGACTTCGACCAGGGCGGCCGTTCCGCTGGCGTTGTCGTCGGCCCCGTGGTGAATGGCCCGTTTGCCCGGCGTGCGGGACGCCGCGCCCCCATAGCCGATGTGATCGTAATGGGCCCCCACAACAATCGCTTGCTTGGCCAGATCGCCGCGACCAGGCAGAATGCCGACCACGTTCTTGACCTCGGCCCGCTCGCGAATCACCGTGACCTCGCCTTCCAGCCGCACGCCTTCCAGCTTGCCTGAACGCGGTTCCCCATCCTCGTCGATGGTGGCCTCAAGTTCGGCCAGGCTCTGGCCCAGGCCGGCCCGCAGCAAGCCGTCGGCCACGCGGCGGGTCACATGCAGCACCGGCAGGTCGTCGCGGCCATCGGTCGAGTCGCCTCCGGTGCCAAACGGCAACACCGGATCGGTCCGCTCGCGGAGCCGTTTACCCAAGCTGGCAATCCGCTTGTGCAGATTGGTTTGCTCTTTCTCGAACTCGGCCCGCTCGTCATCGCTGGGACTTTCCAACTCGTCGAAGGTGGTCGTCAGATCGGCCAACTCCTCGACCGCACGCAACACCGCCCGCTGATGCTGCTGGGCCGTTTCGTCCAGTTCGTGGGCGTCGGTCACAAAAATGATCGCCTTGGCCCCGTGCTGATAGGCATTCGAGATCTTCCGCGTAAACGGGGCATGGGGCGAGCGTCGGGCGTCGGCCCCGAACAGGCCCTCGGGATCGCCCTGCTGCGGCGTTTTGCGAATCACCAGCACGGCGGCCCCGTCGACGTCGATGCCGGCGTAATCGTCGTAGTCCACATCGGGGGCGGTGATCCCATAGCCGGCAAACACCACCGGCAGGTCCAGCGAACCGCTTCCCCCAAACCGCAGCGGGTTGAAGTCTTCGCCCAACTTCAAGGGGCCGGCAATCGACACCTCGTCGGCTTCGCCATCGGCGGGCTTGGGCAGATGCACCTTAACTTGGTTGGTGTCACCCAAACGCGAACCCACCACGACTTCAAAACTCTGGAACGGCGAGCCCCGAAAGACCTCGGTCGAGAGGCCCGCCTCTTGGAACTGCTCGACCAGGTAATCGGCCGCCAGGTCGATGCCCTGGGTGCCGGGGCCGCGGCCCTCGAGTTCCTCGGAGGCCAAGTAGTGGACGGCCTTCTCCAGCCGCTGGGCCCGAGGATTCAGCTCGACATCCCCTTCCGGTTGGGCGGTGTCATCCCAACCGCGGACCAGGCCGCTGGTGGCCAGAATGGCAAAAACCAGAAATCCCGCGAAGCCAAATCGTTGAGGTCGTGTCATGGCAATGCTCAAAGTGATGCAAGAAAACTTGGGGGGCGACTGGGCAGTTCCCTGGGAAGCTGGCTCCGGGGGGTGCCGGGCAGACAAAGGCAATGCCTTGTCTCAAATAAGGAAGAACACGCAGGTGGAATCTGATTGCCCCCCCACACTGGACGCAGTATTGTAGACTGGCGTCGTTATGGCCGGTATCACCCCCATAATCCTTCCGAGGCAGTCGGGCTTGGTCCGTGTGTTGGGAGCCTCGGGCATGGTGAATCCTGCCTGCGAGTGGTCAGCGGGAGGGGGGCCAGTCAACGGGGCCGTTGGATTGGTATACCGTCTAGGTGTGAGGCATGGTTGAGGTGAGGAATACGCTCCACCTTCAGAGAGGGGGCTCCTGGCCTCTTCCGCAGAGGGGTCATCTTGTCCCTGAAGTCGATTACCTGATAATAGAATCCTAATGCGTGAATGGTTTCAGGCCATTCTGTTTGGTGGGTCGATCGGTCGATAGGGTCAGGGTCCGAGTCGCTCTTGAAGAGTCCGGGCCACGGGGTGGCCCGACGCCCGTGCGCTTGGTGGGATGCATGTTGCTGAAACCCCCCCAGGATTCAGGCTCTCGGCGGCCCCGGGCTGTGGAGAATAGTGCCGTGCCATCGTTGATAGTCATCCGCGGCAACGATCAGGGGAGCGAATTCGAGCTCGACCTGGATCGGGTGTCCGTGGGGCGCGACCCCTCCAATACGATTCAGCTTCATGATACCGAGGTCTCGCGACGGCATGCCGAGATTCGTGCCGAAGAGGGTCGGTATCTGCTGGTGGACCTCAACAGCTCGAACGGGACCTTCGTCAACAACGACCGTATTCTACGTCGGCCGCTGGAAGATAGCGACGAGATTCGCATCGGCAGCAGCGTGCTTTTGTTTCGTGCGGGCGCCAGCAATCATCTTGAGACGCGGGTCTCGGGCCAGGTCTCGATTGTGGCCGGTGGGGTCAGCGAAGACTCGAACATCATCCACTCGGTCAGTCCCGAAGAGAGCAATCGGCTGTGGGTCCAGGGTTTGGACAGCACCGATGGCGCCCCGCTGAACGACCTTGAGGTGATCTACCGCACCACGATGGCCGTGCGGCACACGCTGGACATCGACCAACTGCTCAACAAGATTCTCAAGATCATCTTCGAGTGGGTCGAGGCCGACCGCGGCTGCATTTTGCTGGTGGATGGGGACTCGCGGTTGGTGCCCAAGGCCTACCACAATCGGTCGAGTGCTCCCTCGGGCCGGTTGAGCATCAGCAAGACGATTCTTGACTATGTGATGACCCAAAGGCAGGGCGTACTGACCAGCGACGCCAAGGACGATAGCCGCTGGAACACGACGGTCAGCCTGCTGCAGCACAATGTCAAGGAGGCCATCTGCGTGCCCATGCAGGGGCGATACAACAACATGCTGGGGATGATCTACATCGACACCAGCACGCCGCCCGAGCGGATTGTGACCCATGGGTCGCTCCGCAAGTTTCACGAAAGCCACTTGCGGTTGATGGCGGCGATTGGCCATCAGGCGGCGATGGCCGTGGAGGACACGCGGTACTACTCCGAGTTGATGCAGGCCGAGCGTTTGGCGGCCATCGGCCAGACGATCGCCATGTTGAGCCATCACATCAAGAACATCCTGCAGGGCGTGCAGGGTGGACGGTACCTGGTGGAAAAAGGCCTGGCCGACACCGCCAACCTGTTGCGGAATCTGGCCGAAGGCCCGCAGACCGAGCAACTCAACAAAAGTGTGGCCTGCATTCGCAAAGGCTGGGAAATCAGCGACAAGAACCAGAATCGGATCTCGAATCTGGTGATGGACATGCTCTCGTTCAGCAAAGAGCGCGAGCCCAGCCTGGAGCCGGCCGACCTGAACGAAGTGGTGGCCGATGTCGTGGAGTTGATGGAGAGCCGCGCCGACGAGCAAGGCGTCAAGCTGCTGTGGCGGCCCTACGAAGAGATGCCCACCCTGACGTTCGACCCCGATGGCTTGCACCGGGCGATCCTGAACATCGTGACCAACGCCATCGACGCCTGCGAGGGTCGCGAGAATGGCCGGGTGTTGGTGTCGACCAACTACTCGCGGAACGAGAATGTCGCCCGGGTGAATGTCGAGGACAACGGCTCGGGGATTCCCGCCGACAAGATCGACGCGATTTTCAAGCTGTTCCACTCAACCAAGAGCAATCGCGGAACGGGCCTGGGGCTGCCGGTCAGCAACAAGATCATCCGCGAGCATGGCGGCAAGATCGTAGTTCACAGCGAAGAGGGCAAAGGCAGCCGCTTCTCGGTGGTGCTGCCCGCGATTCGCCCCGATGGGCCCGGCGAAAACGATCCGCGGCGAACGGTGACCCTGCCCAAACAGCCCGGCAATCACTCACCGCCAGGCTGAGACCTTTCGCCCTGGGGGCGTTACTTGCGTCGGGCCCGGGAACTGCGCCCCGGCCCGGATTTCATGGGATCGAGAAACCGCACCCGCCCGGCAAACAGCGTTCGCAGCCATTGGGCCGCGGCGACGCTGAAGTCGCCCCGCCGCAATTCGATTACCAGCCCTGGGTGGAAGTGTGGCGACTCGACCAGCAGGGCCAGGTCTTCGCTGGTGACCCGGTTGTGTCCCAACGCCAGAAACCGCAAGCCACCCAGTCCCGGCCACGCGGCCAAACGCTCGATCGAGACCCGCGTCAGCTCGTTACGATCTAGTCCAAGGACTTTGGGAGCGAAGTCCTCGCGACTGCTCCACAGCGGCACCATGGCGTCATCGCCCAGGCGGCTGCCGCCGAGGTCCAGCCCGCTAAGCCGGGCCAGCCAGGCATGGCGCAGCAAACGGACCATACCCTGACGCGAGAGTTTCGGCAGCTCGATGTGACGGATCGGCATCCGCGCGAACAGGTCTTCGGCCATGCGTTCCAAAGCCGAAAGGCTCTGGGCGGTCAGCCCCTCGACCAATCCGCGTGTCGGCGGGTGCCAGGTGATGCCCCTTCGCGGTTCAATCCCCGCGGTCCGCAACTCGGGATGATGGGCCAACAGGTTGAGTTGGCGGCTCTTGAGGGCAAACCAGCGGGGACCATCCTGCGGCACCTGGGCCAACGCGCAGCCAATCCGCAGGAACTCAGCCGCGGCCGTTTCGCCTTGCTGCTCCAGCCAGTCGGCCAGCACCAAGCGTGGGGCGTCGTCGTCGGGGGCGGCCACGATAGCCGCCATCAGGGCGCGGTGGGCGACCATCACGATGGATTCGGGGGCTCCCTTGTCGACGGGCTTCCGGTTCGCCGGCAACCCGGGCCAGGGTGTCGGCGGTTGATTCGCATTGAACAGTCTCGCACGGATGGGCCCAGGTTCGCAAGCTGGGGGTGCCGCGGCTCACACCGGCCACGGGTCACGGCCTTCCGTTGCCTGGGTCGGCGAGGGTATTCTGCCCAGTCGTTGAAGGCCACGCCGCGGGGCGTTTGCCAGGACCCCACGGTCTGGGAGCCGGCAATCGCGTGCGAGTGTGGCCGAATTTCAGCCGGTGTCCCCACCTTCGACCCGCCCCCGAGCGCGAACCTGAGACTGATGCAGGAACAACCGACGAGTCGCCCCGTCACCGTGGCCGGGGTGCAGATGGATGTGCGGATCGGCGATGTCGAGGCCAATCTCGCTGCCATCGAACAGGGGTTCCGCGACGCGGCGGCCCAGGGCGCCCGACTGGTGGTGTTTCCCGAGTGCGCGGTCACGGGCTACTGCTTCGACAGTTTGGAGGAGGCCTGGCCGTGGGCCCAGACGCTGCCCGGGCCATTGACCGAGCGACTCGGTTCGCTGTGCCGCGCACTGGACGTGTGGTGTGTGGTCGGCACGCTCGAAGCCGAGGGGACCACCCTTTTCAATACGGCGGTGTTGGTCGGTCCCGGGGGCCTGGCCGGACGCTATCGCAAGACCCATTTGCCGGGCCTGGGCGTCGATCGCTTCGTCACGCCGGGCGATTCCCCCGGCGAGGTGCTGACCTGTTGCGATGGCCTGCGGATCGCGATGAACATCTGCTACGACGGTTCGTTCCCCGAGCCCGCCCGTTGCCTGGCCCTGGCCGGGGCCGACCTGGTGGTGCTGCCGACCAATTGGCCGCCGGGGGCCACCACCTTTGCCCGCTACCTGGTCAATGCCCGGGCGTTGGAGAACAACATCTACTATCTGGCCGTCAACCGCGTGGGGCAGGAGCGGGGGTTCGACTTTATCGGCCTCAGTCGCCTGGCCGACACGAACGGCAACGACCTGGCCGTGCTGGACCACACCCAGCCGGGCATCGTGCTGGGGACGATCGACCCAGGAATCGCCCGCAACAAGCACTTGATCCGCGTGCCGGGCAAGCACGAGATTCACCGCTTTCGCGATCGCCGGCCCGATTTGTATGGGCCGATCGTCGCCGAGCGTTCGCCCCAGGAGCAAGACGCCCGGCAGGCGCAGGGACTGCCTCGGCGGCAGCTTTGGGCTCCCTGGCGGCTGGCCTATGTCACCAGCGGTACGGACAAGTCACCCCCCGCGGCGGCGCAACCGGCGGCGACGGGGTTGTTGGATCATGATCCTGATTTTCCGCCCGATCCGAACTGCTTTCTGTGTCGCGTGGTGGCCAGCGATGCCGATCGCGAGAACCTGGTCATCGCCCGGGGCGAGCATGTGGTGGCCGTGTTGAATCGCTATCCGTACAACAACGGCCACCTGCTTGTGGCACCCAAGCTGCACAAGGCCCGCCTGGCGGATCTGACGCCGGAGGAACACGCCGAATCGATGGCGATGATCACGCGGCTGGTTGGCGTTCTGGCCGAGAGTTTGAATGCCGAGGGTTTCAACGTGGGGCTGAATCTGGGCCGGATTGCCGGCGCGGGACTGCCCGGCCACCTGCACTGGCACATCGTGCCCCGTTGGAGCGGCGATACCAACTTCATGTCTGTCGTCGGTGCGACACGAGTGCTTCCGCGCGAGCTCGCCGACACCTACGACACAGTTGTCAAGGGCTTCACCTAGCGCTCTGCGGCAATGCTGGCAAGGCTGCAGCGCTGACT
>JBJHDE010000301.1:0-6919 GCA_050486385.1 Planctomycetales bacterium
GGGCAGGGGGTCGCCGGCTTTCTCGTCGCCTGGCAGGCGGTGGTCGCCGACGCCGCCCGGGAGGCCCCACTGGTCGCAGCCGCCGCCTATGTCTTCTTTACCGCCCTGGCCAAGCTCACTCCTTTCACCGGTGGCGGGGTCGTGATGGTGCTCGGCGGATATCTCTTCGGAACGGTGGCCGGAGGTCTGCTGGCGGCGGCCGGGGCGGCGGCCTGCGCTCTGGCCGTGGCGGCTGCGGGGCGGATGTGGCTCGGCGGCCACCTCCCAGGGCCGACCGCTGGTCACGCTGGGCCAGCGGGTCGAGCTTGCGCCGCAGGTCCCTCGGCGGGACCGATTTGAGGAAGCTCAGGGCGAGGGCGGCTGAACGAGTTCGGCCATGGCCTGGCCCATGGCCTTGCCCATCAGGTAGTAAGTCTTGCCGCTGCCGAGATAGTGGTAGGGCCGGTCGGCCGCGATGCTGTAGAAGCGGTGCCGCTCGTCCGGATCTCGCCATACGCCGGCCTCAAACAGCTTGTGGGCCTCGGTGTCGTAGTACTCGGCGGTGGGGACAAAGCGGACCCGCCCGGCCAAATCGTCCAGCTTGGCCACGGCGGCCTGGGCTTGCTGGAAGCTGCCGCGATTGGGGATGCCGCCGGTGCCCAGTTCGCCAATCACAACGGGTAGTTCGGGGCGATCGAACTCCTTCCGCACGTCACGAATCAAGTGGCCCAGCCGCTGGGTGTAGTCGGCGTAGTCGTCGGCCCGCTGCTCGCGGTCGACCATATCGTTGAAGCCCTGAAACCAAATCAGGCCGGCCAGCTCGTACTCGCGATTGGCCAATTCCGGAAAGGTCTCGGGCAACTTGTCGAGTTCTTCGCGGGTGTGGCGGATCATGGCCGTATAGAACGGGCCCGGCCCACCGGCGGTGGGCGGCAGGAAGTCGACCTTGACGTTCTTGCCGCCCCAGGCGGTTTTGATGAGCAGCACCGGGGCGTCGATCGCATCGCCCAGGGTGTGACCGATCGCGAACTCGGGACCAATCTCATCGCCGACGTCCTCGTGACGGTGCGTGCCATAGCCAACGGTCAAGCGACCGTGCCTGGGTCCGCCGCGCATGGCGTTGGTGGGATAGGTGATCCAGACGTCGTCGCGGACCACCCAGGCCCCATCGCGATACAACCGCGGAAAGTCCTCGGCCAGGGCCGGGTCATCGTTCTGATTCTTGATGTGCTCGGCCCAGCCCTTGCCCTCCATATTCGACTGGCCAGCCAGCAAGAACACCTGGATGGGCCCCGCCGGGGGTTCGTTTGCGGCCAGTGAGTGACAATTGGCCAATCCAGCCTGAGCGGCCAGCGCCGAGACCAAGGCCAGCGTCATCAATCGGGGCATCATGGAGAGTCCGGGTGCGGGGAGGAATGGGCCAACCCATGGGCGAGCCACAGGTCATTCGCTTCGTTGGGCGACGAAGCCGAACTCGCGGTCAATCATGGTGGCCGTGCCGGCGATGCGGCCTTTGTCGGTGGTCCAGATATGGCCGACGAAATCGACGGTCGTGGCCGGAAAGCCCACGGCGAACTTCACGCGGCTGGGCTGAGCAGGGTTCCAGAACACATCCACCGGGTAGGTGCTGTCGGTCTCTTTGCTGGTGAACTGCCCCTTGAGCCCCGTGCCTTCGCCGTGGGTCAACTCGAGGGTGCCCACCCAACGGCCGTCGGCATCCAGAGTCCAGGTGCCGGCGAAATCGCGGGCCAATACGCCATCGTGATCGGTCGGGTCGCGGCTGTCGGCGGCGGGCTCCTCGACGGCGGGGCCATTCAGCGGAAACAGCTCGGCGGTGCCCACGGTCACCAGCCGGCGTTGCTCGTTGAAGCGGACGTCCTCGCCCTGGCCCTCGGGGACCACCTGGCCGATATCAAAATTGAAGCCGTAGCCGGGAAACAGCATCACGTCGCGACCCGAGGCCAGCGACTGGTTCTCGCGACTGCGGTCGTAGGTCACGTAACGCTCGATCATCAGCACCGGCGCGGGAGGTCCCCCTTCGGGATCCTTGCGGAAGGCCCAACTCACCAGGGCCTTGACCAGATTGCCATCCTGCGTGACCACCACCACCGCGGGGCTGGTGATGCCAGGCGCGAGGGTCCGCAACTCAGCGGCCTGGCGGCTGGAAAGCTCGGTCACGGGCTCGACCGTGCTGACCACCCCTTCCAACACCCCGGCCCGATGCCGGTCGAAGGCGTCGATCGCCCAGACCGAGGAGCCGCTTGCCAACAGACAACCCACCACCAAAAGCACGCGCGTCATCAGTCACCCATCGGGATTGGTGTGCAAAAAACCTCGCTATCGGGACGCCCCGTCCCTGGGGCGCTACCCGCGGTCGGGCCCATCCGTCGCGAGAAAAGCCGCCGGCCCCGGCGATTTGACCGTTCAGTGACCGGCGACGACCGCCTTCCATGGTAGTCCGCCGTTTCGGTCGGGGGCAGAGCTGCCAACTCACACCGAGCCCGGCCCCCGGGTGCCATCGTCAATGCGGATGCATTGGTCAGCGGGGACGACAAAAATTTTGCCGTCGCCAATGTTGCCCTCGGCCCCGGTCCGGGCGACGGCCACCAGCGTGTCGATGGTGCGTTCCAGAAAGTCGTCGTTGACCAGAATTTCGAGCTGGACCTTCCGCAGCAGTTCGATGTGGTACTCGTGACCGCGGTAAGTCTCGGTGTGCCCGCGCTGGCGGCCATAGCCCATGGCGTCGCAAACGGTCATCCGATGGACTTCGATGCGGGCCAGGGCCTCGCGGACGGCCTGGAGCTTGGTCGGCTGGATGGTGGCGTAAATGAGCTTCATGGCCGTCCTCTGCAAGCGGATCACTCCTGCGCCGCGGGCTACCGCCGGAGATTCCCTCCAACCTGCCCCCCGCCCGACGACTCCACTCTACGATACTCGCGCCTCACCCGCCACGGGCCAGGGCGATCGACCCACGAACGACCCCGGAAGCGAGCGGCTGGCTCCCTCGGGCCGGTGGACAGGCGGGTGTGGGCTGAGTACAACCGGCGCGAGTGGCCCAGCGGCCGCGGGGTCGGTTGCGGTCGACCACCGCGATTGACCCGCCATGTTGCTTCGCGCTCGTGTCGCACGGCGCGGCCGTCTCTCGCCATCGAGACCCTGGCGGATGACCAGCCCCAACCTTCCTCAAGCCTCGAACGTCGCCTGGGACCATGTGACCCGGGCGGGCGTGTTGGTCATGGCCGCTGGAGTGCTGGTCACGGGGCTGATCTACTTCGCCCGCGTGCTGGAACCGCTGGTGGTGGCGGTGTTTGTGTTTTTCGCCCTGCGGCCGATCGCGCGGTTCGCGGGGCGGCACGGGATCTCGCCCTTGTTAACGTACATGACCTTGCTGGTGGTCGTGGCGGTTGGGGCCGTGGCGATTGCCCAGATTCTGGTGAACACCGCCCGCGATTTCTTGGAAGAAAGCGGCGCCTATCGCGAAAAGCTGATGGCCCTGGTCGACTGGGTGGCGCGGCTCACGGGCCGTGCCGACGACACGGGGCGTTTTGACTGGGAGAACGAATCCATCGCCGAGCTGCTGGAGATCGACCCCCGCGTGGTGTTCGAGCAGTTGATCGACGCCACGACGCGGTTCATCGAAGCGGCGCTGATGTTTTTCTTCTATCTGGTCTTTTTGGTGATCGAGGCCGAAAAGCTGCCGCGTCGCATCCGGGCGGCGGTTTCGGCCAAGACCGCCGCCGACGTCCACGGCATGGCCGAGACGGCGGCCAGCGAGATTCAAGGCTACCTGTTTATTAAAACCTGGGTCAGCCTGGGCATGGGCCTGTCGGCCGGGTTGATCATGTGGCTGTTCGAGCTGGACTACTGGCCGCTGTGGGTGCTGTTGATTGTGATCTTCAACTATGTCACCTACCTGGGCAGCATTGTCGCGATCCTGCCGCCGGTGGCGATTGGCCTGTTGCAATTCTGGCCCGATTGGCCGTTGGCGGTGGGCCTGACGGCGCTGCTGATTATCAATCGCACATTGTGGATCGACTACCTTGAAATCCAGTTCGCTGGCCGCAAGCTCAACATCAGTCCGGTGCTGCTGCTGTTGGCCCTGGCCCTGGGCGGTTCCATTTGGGGCCTGGTTGGCCTGGTGCTGGCCGTACCGATTATGACGGCCATCAAAATTGGCCTGGGCACATTCGAAAGCACGCGGCCTTACAGCATTTTGATGAGTGAAGATACCGCCGACTGACCGGCAAACGCCACCCGCAGGCCCCTCCCAGCCTGAACGCCGGGGTGGACCCATTCGACTGACCCGACTGACTGACAACGCGCTCCATGAAAAAGTCCATTCCCGAGACCCACGCCGCCAACCTGCCCACCGGCGCGATCGAACGGATCGTCGAGCCGATTGTGCGGTTCATGCACATCCAGGCCTCCAGCGGTGTCGTGCTGCTGTTGGCCACCATCGCAGCGCTGGTCGTGGCCAATTCGCCCTGGAGCGCCGCCTACCTGGGCTTCTGGCGAACCGAGGTGGGCGTCTCGTGGGGCGGTTACGAGTTCATCTACCCACTGAAGCATTGGATCAACGATGGCGTGATGACGATTTTCTTCTTCGTCATTGGGCTGGAAGTCAAACGCGAACTGGTCACCGGTGAACTGAGAGATCCCAAGCGGGCGGTGCTGCCCTTGGCGGCGGCCATCGGCGGCATGGTCGTCCCCGCGGGCCTGTACTACGCCCTGCAGGTCGGCGAACCCGGCGAACGCGGCTGGGGCATTCCCATGGCCACGGATATCGCCTTCGTCATTGGCTGCGTGGCCCTGTTGGGCCAGCGGATCCCCAAGGCCTTTCGTGTGTTCTTGTTGAGCCTGGCCATCGCCGACGACATCGGGGCCATTTTGGTGATCGCCATCGGCTACAGCGAGTCGATCAGCGGAACCTGGCTGGTGGTGGCCGCCCTGGGCGTGATCCTGACCAGCTTTGCCAACCGCCTGGGCATCCGCAGCTTCGTGATCTACATCCTGCTGGGTGTGTTCGTGTGGTTTGCCTTCCACGAGTGCGGCATCCACGCCACCATCGCGGGTGTGATTTTGGGCCTGATGACCCCAGCTCGCGGCTATGTGCCCCCCCGGGCCTTGAGCAGAGTGATCGCCCGCGTCGATCGGGTGCTGCACGGCGATTGGGACTCCGACACGCACCGCGCCCGCACCGTCCAGGAGCTGCGCTGGGCGACCCGCGAGGTGATCTCGCCGTTGGAGTACCTGGAACATCGCCTGCACCCCTGGGTGGGCTTTGTGATCATGCCGGTGTTCGCCCTGGCGAATGCGGGCGTGGTGATTGAGCTGGCTGGTCTGACCTCGCCGGTGGCCTCGGCGGTGTTTGCGGGTCTGGTGATCGGCAAGCCCGTCGGGATTGTGCTGTTCAGTTGGATGGTGGTCGTCACCGGGCTGGCGCGGTTGCCCGAAGGGGTGACCTGGCCGATGGTGCTGGGCGGCGGGTTCTTGTCGGGGATTGGCTTCACCATGGCGTTGTTCATCGCCAACCTGGCGTTTGGACTGGGCAGTGCCGAACTCGACCCGGCCAAGCTGGGCATCCTGGTGGCTTCGGTCGTGGCGGCGGCCATCGGCATGGGCATTCTGCTGACGATGACTCCCCGGCGGCCCCAGAATCCCGAGCCCTTCTGACGCGCGGTCCACACCCGCCGGCCGCCTTCCCGGGGCGATCGCCAACCGCCGCGGGAGCCGTCGGCGGCGTGGGGAGAGTCTCAACGGGCGAGGTGTCTTGGCGCAATGAACTGTCCAAGCCCCCGGTGAGCCAGTCTAAAGAGTGGTTGGCTTGGCGGCGGGCGGTTGGTTGCCCGAGGGAGCGGATCGTCCGCAAACGCCGCTATTGGCGGTGGAATCGGGCGGCCAAGGCCGCTTGGTTGGCCTGGGCATGGCCCGCAGACGTCGGGAGGTCGGGGGGCCGTCGTTAGGACTAGCACGCACCAATCGTTCGGGGAAAAAATCAGGCTCCTATATTGGCCAATTTGCCCAAATCACCGTTGACGTTGCCGAGTTGTCAAATATGCTACCGGTACCGTAAAGCCCCTAGGCTGTGCAGTCGCACTCAGGCTTCCAGCTTCCTTCCCAAGACTTCGACCGCCAGAAGTCCCAGGCTGGGTTGGAGGAAGTCGGAGGCGGGAACCGAGGGGGGGCAGACATTCCGGGATTCACCGTTTGGATTGACCAACTCTGGAGGACGTTCGTATGAACCGTATTTTTGTGCTGGCCCTGGTCGGCTTTGCGTCGGTCGTTGGCCTGTCGCTGATGAGCGACGACGAGGCCTTCGCTGGCCACCGTCGTGGTGCCGATTGTGCTTGTGATTGTGCCGTCGCCCCGTGCAGTGTGGCCCCGTGTGCTGGCGCCTACAGCGCTTGCCATGGTTGCCATGTCGATCAAGGTTGCGCCGCCACCAAGCAGCGTCGTGGTCTGTTCGGCCACCGTCGTGGCAATGGTTGCAATGGCTGCGCCGTGGTCAGCGACTGCTGCGTGACCCACACCTACAGCCATGGCTGTGCCGTTAGCCATGGCTGTGCCGTGGTCAGCGAGTCGGTGATCGTCGTTGAAGAAGAGCCCGTCACCGATTCGGCCGCGGGCGAAGCTGAAGAAGAAGCCGCTGAAGAAGCGAACGGCGACGAGGCTTCGAACGCCCGTCCGTTCGGCTTCCGCGCTGTGTCGTTCCGTCGCTGAGACCGTTTGAGTCCAGGCTGGCCCCCAAGTGGCTCCCATGGCGGTTTGTTGAGCCCCAGCGGCCGGCTCCGACTCGATCGATCCGACGCGTCTCTCGCACCGGACTTCTCCCCCAATAGTGGGAAGAGGTCCGGTGTCGTTTTGCGCGGTGCTCGACCGTCGTTCCCGCCAAAATTCTTGGGCCATTTCCTGGGTCCACGCCCTGGGCACAACGTATGGT
>JBJHDE010000302.1:0-6911 GCA_050486385.1 Planctomycetales bacterium
GCTCCAGCGTGTCGGGGCGGCGCGAGAGCGCCTGGACGCGGAACCACTTGTCGGCCACGAGCGCGTCGTGGCACCAACGCTGGTAAAAGTCCGCAAGTGCGCCCAGCTCGGTGACGGACACGGCACTCGCCAGGTTGCCGACCGATCCCATCAACGACAGTGTCAGGGCCCCGCCCCGCGGAAAGCGTTCGGCGGTGACGCCCAACATCGTGGGCCAGAAGAAGGCGATGCCCAGTCCATAAATCGTGGCGGCTACCATCACCGTGGTGGCCGTGCTGGCGCCACTTAACAAACACAACCCGATGGCCGACAGCACGGCCGACACCCACAGCAGGCCCACGGGCGAAATGCGGTGGACGATGGGGCCGGCGAAGTGCCGCAAGACGAACATCATTCCGGCGGTGTAGGCCACCACGAGCGTGCCCGACATTTCGGCGGTGCTGCGAAGCACGCTCTCTTGCCAGCTCTGCACGCTGAGTTCGGTCGAGGCCGTCAGCAACATGCAGACGCACCAGATGAGGAACAGCGGCCGCGCCAACTGGCTGAGCATATCGAAAAAGCTCACCCCGGCGGCCGTTCGCTCAGTCGGCGGAAACCGCGACGGAATGAGCATCAGCCCGTAAACAATGGTCGGCACCAGAATCAGCAGCAGGCTCACCTGCCAGACCTGCATGCCCAGGGCCCCACCGGCCAGGAATTCCGGGTAGAAGTAGTCCTTGATGGCCGTTGTGCCGAGAGCGCCAATCACCAGACCGCCCGGCCACCAGGCATGCAGGATGTTCAGCCAATGGGTCTTCTGTTTGGCATACATCGTGGCCACCAGTGGGTTGATGCCCACTTCGGTCATGCCGTTGCCACACCCCATCAAGAAGTTGACGATGCACAGATAGGTATAGGCGAAGTTGGCCGAGTCCTCCGGCGACATCCCTTCGCTGACCAGCATGGGCACAATCGACGGGGCGAACACAAAGCCCGACGACCCAACCAGGTGGCAGCCGAAGGCCATCCACATGACCCGCTTCACGCCGATGGCGTCGGCGAAGAAGCCGCCGATGAGCATCGCGAAGGCCATCCCGCCGAAGGTGTAGCCGGTGAGCCCCCCCAGCTTTTCCATCGACAGATTGTATTCCGCCCCCAGGGGCAGAAAGATGTCTCCGCGAATCACGAAGGTAAACGCACTGGTCACCAGTGCGATGCAACACAACACAAACAACCACAAACGACTGGAGATCATGGGGCCAACCGCGGCATGGGCTACTGGGGCGAGGTAAAGGACACGTCGTGCGGCCCGAATGTAGCCCGCCGCACCGGCGTGTCAACTTGCCCGCCGCCGGCATTGATCTTGACCCAAGGCCGTGACCAGCCTACGGTTCGCCCCACCGGAGACCTCGTCGATGGCCCGTCCGCGCATCCCCCATGTGGTCCTTGTCGTTGGCCTGCTGCTGGTCGCGCTGGTCCTGCGTGTCGTGGCGGCCGTGGGATGGCAGGACCGATTGGGCGAGGGCCTCTTTTTCGGCGATAGTGCAAGTTATCTGCACTTGGCCCAGGCCCTGGCCGCGGGCGAACCCTATCAGTTTCGTTCGCCCGAAGCCCAGGTGTTTCGCACGCCGGGCTACCCTTTGCTCTTGGCCGTATGGTTACAACTCGCCGGCGATACCCCATCGTTGTTGTGGGCACGGGGACTCAGCGTTGTGCTGGGCGCGCTGGCCGTTGGCTTGACGTATGTTGTTGGCCGCATGGCCTTTACACCCAAAACGGGTCTGTGGGCGGGGGCTGTGGCGGCGGTCCACCCCGAGCTGATTGGCCAAAGCGTCTTTCTACTCAGCGAAGCGGCCTTCACCCCCGCCGCCCTGGCCCAGGTGGCCTGCCTGATCGCCTGCCAACGGGCCACGGCCGCCCGCGGCGGATGGGGCTGGGCTCTGGCTGCTGGGCTTCTGGGAGGATGGGCGACCCTGGTGCGGCCCAGTTGGTTGCTGTTCACCCCAGCGATCGCCTTACTGGCGGTGGCCTCGCCGCTGCTGGGTCGCCGAAGCCGGACCGAGCGTGTCGCCATCGCGGGCGTCCTGGTGACCGCCTGCATGGTGGTGTTGGTGCCGTGGTGGGTGCGGAACTGGGTGGCCGTGGGGACCTGGGTTCCCACCACCTTGCAAGTTGGGGCCAGCCTCTACGATGGCCTGAGCCCCTCGGCCACGGGGGCCAGCGACATGCGGTTTGTCGACGACTTCCAGCAGCAAGTCCGTCGGCAGCACCCCGAGGCCACGCCCGCCGAGTTCGAACTCCTGCTGGATGCCACGCTGCGGCAAGCCGCCTGGGATTGGGCTTCGGCCCACCCCGACCAGGCTCTGCGGCTGGCGGCGATCAAGTTTGTGCGGATGTGGAACATCGTACCCAACGAGCCTGGCCTGCGGGCCGGCTGGCTGCGGTGGATTGTGGCCGTGGGTATCGTGCCGGTGCTGGGTTTGGCGGTCTGGGCGATCTGGCGATTTCGTCACGATTGGGCCCTGGTCGCCCTCCTTTGGCTGCCGGCGGTGTACGTGACCGGGCTGCATGTGGTGTTCGTCAGCTCGATCCGCTACCGGCAACCGGTGCTGCCATTGTTGATTGTGCTGGCCGTCGCCGTGCTGACCGCCCGACCTTCTGGCAAGGAGGAGCCCTCATGAATCCCAGAACATCCCCGGAGGGGCAGGCTGTCTCCCGGCCCAATACATCGACAGGGTGGGTCGGGGCACGTCATCCGGCAAGGTCGCGCCACGCGGAATCCCTTGGGGCCAGATTGTTGCCGATTGGGCCCCGAACGGCGTCGCCAATGGCCCGTGACTTGCACAGGGTTGTGTTTGCCTGAACCACCTCTCCAGGACCGAGGATCGCAAGACCGCAACGGAATGCTTCGGACGATTCGGCGACTTCTGTTTCTGCTGTTTGTACTGGCCATCGGTGCGATTGGCCCAGTGCTGTGGTGGATGCATGCCGGTATCGACGAGCAGGTGCGGGCCGAAGTCGAGCGGATGCTCGGCGATACGCTCAGCGGTTGCCAGGTCACCGTGGGCAGCGCTCGAGTGTTGGCTGGCGAAGGCATCGAGATCCGGTCGGTCCAGTGCCGCAGCGAAGGCGATTCGGCCGACGAGGAGCCGTTTCTCGTGGTCGACGAGTTGTTCCTGCATTGCTCGACCGACTTGGGCAAGCTGGTGGCCGGCAATCTCGATATCCGCAAAGTCACCTTCCGCCGACCGCACCTGCGAGCCATCTACCATGGCGAGGGGCACTGGAATATCGATCCGTTCCTCTCGGTCGATTTCTGGACCCTGCCCTGGATTGGCCCCGAGCTGCCGCAGTTTGCGATTGAGGGAGCCAGCATCGAGGTCCTCGATCAAACCGCAAAAACTCCCGGACGATGGGTGCTCCGCGATGGACGGCTGAGCGTGGTTCCCCGCTGGTACCGCATTCAGGCGGACGAGCGGCCTCAGCAGGGGTTCGACCTTGCGGGCGCGGCCCGAGGCGACGGCCTGGGCGGCCTGCGACTTGAAGCCAGCCTGGTTCCAACTGCCCAACGTGCCCAAGGCGAGCTGACCATCGATGGTCTTGAACTCACGCCCGAGTTCCTGGCCGCGCTGCCTTTACCCGAGGAATGGCCGCTGGAAGACTTGCCCGACCTGCGGGCGATGGTCGAATGCCATCTCAAGGCCGATTACAACGGCCAGCGTTCTCGGCCGCTGATGGTGGAGGTCAACGGAGGCTGGCATCGCGGCACCGTCCATGACGAGCGGCTGCCGGCCCCCATTCGCGATTGCCTGGGGCGATTTGTCGTGCATGCCGACGGCGTGCGGCTTGAAGGAGTGCAGGGCAAGCTGGGAGATGCCACCTTTCAACTTGCTGGCGATTGGCAAGGCTTCGACCCCACCGCCGATGGCCGCTTCCAAGGCTCGATCCGCAATTTGCTGGTCGATCATCGCTTTGTCGCCGCGCTGCCGCACGAGATCCGCGACACCCTCGAGGCCTTCGATCCTTCGGGTATTGTGCAAGTGACGTTCGATCTCCGCCATCGCCAAGGCGGTTGGCAACCCGAATGCACCGTCCTGTGCGAGAACCTGGCCTTCACTTACAGCGAGTTCGATTACCGCATGACCGGGACCGTGGGCACGCTCAAGGTGGCCGACGGACAGCTTCACGTCGATCTGATTTCGCACATGGGCTCGCGGCCGGTGAGGATCGCCGGCGAACTGGGCCCCTTGGGCCCGCATCCCCGACTGCATGGCACCGTGATTGGCGAGAACGTCGCCATCGACCGGGTGTTGATCGAGGCCTTCCGCCCCGAGATCGCCGACGCCTTGCGGAAGCTCAACCCCAGCGGACTGGTCGACTTTCGCCTGACGCTGGATCGTCCGGCAGGCCCCAACCAATGGCTCAGGTTGGACCTGGAGACCAATGTCCGGCAAACCTCAATCAATTACGACAAATATCCCTACCCGCTGAGCCGCCTGTCGGGATCGATCCTGGCCACGATTTTTGCCCGCTGGCATCCCGACGGAGAGGTCGAGCAACGCTCGCGGTGGACCATTCGCGATGTGACCGCCAGCAACGGCACCGGCGTCTTCCGTTTCAGCGGGGCTTACGACTCGGCCGACGAGGCCAGCGGCCTGCGGATTCAGGTCTCGGGCGAGCAAATCGCCTTGGACGAAGAACTTCGCGGTGCGATGCCACCCATCGTGGTCGAGGCCTGGGACGAACTCCGCCCTCAAGGTCGCATCAACCTGGTGGCTTCCATCCGTTACCTGGAAGATCAGCCGCCGAAGGTCAGCCTGGCCGTCGAGCCCGACGGCGTGTCTATCCGAGCGAAGGCTTTTCCCTATCGCATTGAAGACCTCCGCGGGACGATTCGCCTGGAAGACAACCGCGTGTGGTGGCACGAGGTCACCGGACGGCATCGGGGTGTGCGGATGGTGGGCTCGGGCCTGTGGACCGCCGAGGCCGATCGCTGGCGGCTCCGGCTGACCGATGTACGGGCCGATCGTCTGCGATTCGGCCCCAACGCCGCCGATCCCGAACTCTGGATGGCCCTGCCGCAGGAGGTCCGCCAGGCCTTGGAGTCGCTCAACTTCGCGGGCGTGGTCAACTTCCGCGGCGATGTCGAGATCTCCGGCGCTCTGGCCCCCCAGGCCCCGGTCGAATTGACCTGGGATGTGGCCTTGGATTGCCGGCAAACATCCATCTCGCAGCCCGTCCCCATGACCGACATCTACGGCACCGTGCGGCTCCGCGGCCGGGCCAATCCCGATCGGGCCGAGTTCGACGGCGATCTCGACCTCGACACCGTCGACTTTCAGGGCTTGCAACTCACCCGCATCCGTGGGCCGTTCTCTTATCATCCCGGGCAAATCACCTTCGGCAGCGTCGACGCCTTGCGGGCGGCGCCGGGTTGGCCGGTGCCGCCCGATCGCCGCCGGGTCACCGGCCGCGTGGTGGGCGGACGCTTCGTGCTGGACGCCGCCGTGGCCCTGGGCGAAACCCCCAGGTATCGCGTGCGGTGGGGGTTAGTGGATGCCGACCTCAGCCAATACGCCCGCGAAGCCCTGCCGGGCCGTTCCGACGGACTCCGCGGGCAGTTGGTGGCCGAGCTGGATCTCAGCGGCACGGGGACCGGCACCCATGGACTCAGTGGCACGGGGCGAGTGTCGCCGCGGAACGGGCATTTGTACGAACTGCCCCAAGCGGTGACCCTGCTGAGTGTGCTGACGCTGCGTCCTTCGGATCGGCCCGATCTGAGCGATGGGGACCTCGATTTCCGCATCGCGGGCCCCTATGTGTACTTTGACACGATCGACTTGCGAGGCGATGCCATCAGCCTCCGCGGAGCCGGCAGCATGGGCCTGTCGGGCGAGGTCGATTTGCAGTTCTTCACCATTCCGGGGCGCGACGAATACCGCTTGCCGGTGGTCAGTCGGATGTTGGCCGGGGCCAGCCAGCAACTGCTGCGGATTGACGTGACTGGCACCCTCGACGAACCCTCGACCCAACGCAAGCTGGTCCCCGTGGCCAGCGACTCCCTGCAGCAGTATTTCCGCGATCTCCAGGGCCGCCGCCGGGTTCCTCAACCCAATCGTCCCACACCCTGGGTGGAATAATCGTCTTCAGTGTGGTTTAATGAAACCTGGGGGTGGCACGAGTCATGTTCCTGATGGGGCAGGGCTTTGTGCATGGCACGCCCCCGTGGGGCAATTGGGGCGTGCGTCCCCGTCGGCCGGCGGTTTGTTGCGGCCTTGCCCCCCTCGATCTCGCAGGTCCTCCCGGTTGGCGCACTTCTGGGACGAACCGACATGCAACCACCCTGAATTGACCAATCTCGAATGCAACGCCAGTTTCTTGTGGGGTTTGTGGGCCTGAGCCTGCTGATTCCGGCTCTCGCGGTTCCCGCCCCGGCTGATGAAGGGTTTCAAGAGTCGATCCAGCCGCTGCTCAAGCGTTACTGCATCGACTGCCACGGCAACGACCACGCCGAAGACGACTTCAACCTCGAGGCCACCGCCGAGGGCCAAAGCCTGCCCAAGGTGCTCAGCGGGATCGCCTCGCTGGACAAAGTCGCCGATCGGCTGCGAAGCCAGACCATGCCGCCACCGGACGCCGAGCCGCTGGCCGACCCAGGAGACGAAGATGTCGCACCACGCCGCATCGGCGTAGTCATCGACCGAGCCGCCGTCGCGGCGGGCGTCCCGCCGGGCGAATGGGCGCGCCACGCTGACACGGTCACGATCCTGGATCTCGACCATCACCGTAAACGTCGGCGGGGACTTACGCTCGAGGATCGATTTCTGGGTACCCCGACGCCGCGCCTCTTCACCCCTCCGCGGGCCCCGGCCCGCGACAGAGCCCGCGCAAGCCGCACGTAGGGGGACCCGTGACGGCGGAGTATGCGGCGC
>JBJHDE010000303.1:0-6906 GCA_050486385.1 Planctomycetales bacterium
GGTCAAAGCCGTCGAGGTCCAGCAGGTCGTTCTCGGAACTACCGGATGGGCCCGACTTGAGGTTCTTGCCGCCGACCTTGGTCAGGTCGATGGTATCCTCGTCGTCCAGCGACAGCAGGTCGTCGTCGTCCGAGGATTTTTTGTTTTGAGTGGTATCGACCGGCTCGTCGGCCAAGCCGTCTTCGAGGTCGAAGTCCAGGTCGAACTCGTCGTCATTGGGCTTGTCGGTCATGGCAAGTACATCAGGCTGAGAGAGATAGCGAGTCCGTGATCGGCTCGCTCTCGGCAAATATCGGCTGTCCGGCCACCACAAGGCCGGTCCCATTGGCGGAGAGTCCGCGAGACAGCCGATTCACCATTCTCCCGAAACCCGATGATCCTTCCAACCGTTACCGTTGTTACGGCTTGCGTTGGATCAGGATGTTGTCGCGAATTTCTCGCGGCTGCGGGTCGCCGGTGTTGAAGGCGGCTACCTCAAGGTCCCAATAAATATTGCGCACGCTGCGGAGGCTGATCTGGCCCGAACCCGAGTCCACATGGTACACGGCCATGCCGCCGCGTTCGGCATCCAGCACGACCACCTGCTGATGGTTGCCCATCGGCAAGACGGAGATATGGACCCGACCCTCCGACGACGCGGGCTTGGCCGAATCGCTGGCCGCCAACGGGGCTCCAAAGCCCGGCGGTCCCTGCGCCTCGACCGGTGCCGAGCGACTCAACCACCACGCGCCGGTCACCATGGCGGTGGCCACGGCCACGGCCCCCAGTACGGTTCGATCTAGCACCGCTCCGATCCTCCCTGCGAGCGTTTCCCGTTCGTCCTTGACCAGCAACCCGCGACAAACCCAGACACACACACTCCCATCAAAGGATGAGAATTCCTGGGATTCGCTCCCCCGTAACGAGGGAGCCTCGCCGCAAGCCACCTAAGGGTATTGTAGGTCGCATTCCGGAAACATCCAACATCTCTCTGCCGGCTGTTTCTTGAGATTGGCCTGGGCAATCCTGCACATGGGGGCCAGCAACAGCAATCGCCGGGGTTAAACCAAACAGGCGAGCCGCACCGTTTAGCCCCGCGATGCCGCTTGATCGGCCGCCAATTTGAGCCCCTCCAGCACCATCGAGGGCCGATACAGCACGTGCTTGGGCGCTAGGGCGGACACAAATGGCTCGGCGTGGCCGCCGGTGAAAAACACCTCGGGCTCGTCTTCCAGCACCCGGGACCATTGGGTCAGAAACTCGCGAATCGACCCGATCGTCCCCCAAAAGGCCCCGGCTTCGAGGCTGGCGGTGGTCGACTCGCCCCACATAGAAGGGGGCACGACCAGTTTGCCTGCCGGCCAGGCGGGCAGTCGGTCGGTGAGCTTGGCCAGGCTGTCGATGCTGGTCTGCACGCCCGGCAGGATGGCCCCGCCGCGGAAGCTGCCGTCTCTGTCGAGCAAGTTGATCGTCAAAGCCGAGCCGAAGTCGACCACCACGGCCGGCCGTTCTCCTGCGCGGAGTTGAACCGCGACCGAGGCCGACAGCAGCCGGTCGCTGCCCACGCCCGAGGGGTCCTCCATGTCGACATCGATGGCAATCTCCTTGGCGGTGACCAGTCGCCAGGCGGCCTCGGGGTGGTGATCGGTGAGCCACTCGATAAAGCGGTCGGCCACGGGACGGCGGACTTGGCTGATCTCCCATTGGGGGATGGCCGTCAGACCGCCCTCGACCTGCTGATCCAACCATTCCACCAGGCGATCGAAGGGCTCCTCGTCGTGGCGGACGGCCTCGACCGCCAGTGGCGGTTCAATCCGCTCGCTGGGCGCCCGCGGAAACAGGCCCACTTTGAGGCGGGTGTTGCCGATGTCGACCGCGGCCAGCATCTCGGAGGTTTCCACGGCGAGGCGTTCCGTCGGAGGCAAGGATTCGTGCCACCGAAGTGTGCCTCAGGCCGATCGCCTTGCCAACGCCCACCCCTAAAAAGTCGTGGTCGTGCGAACCGCGGTCCCCGTGGCGTCTCAGTCCGGCAGCACCAGATCGACGATCACCGGGCGATGATCGCTGACCCGCGAATCGACCGAGTGGTCGATCTGCACGCGACGGATCCAGGGGGCCATCTCGTTGGGCAGCAGAATGTGATCGATCATCGTCTTGACGTCGTAGGGGTCTTCGACGCCATTCTCGTTGCGGTCCCACCAGCAGGTCCAGCGATCGGCCTGGCGAGGGATCCGCGCCGCCACGTTGAAAAGCTGTGGGCCCGAGCCTTCGGGATCGAAGTGCTTCATGTCCCGCAGTACGGTCGTCTTGGTCGAGCGGGTCTCGTCGGCATCGGGCACATCGGGGTCGTAGTCGTTCAAGTCGCCCAGCACGATGGGCAGATAGCCGCGACCGACAATCTCCTCCCGCACAATTTGTCGGGCGATGGCCGTCTCGCCAGTGCGTCGGGTGTTGGAATACAGATCGTCGGGGTTGGCCTTGAGATGCAGCCCCAGGAAGCCCAACTTGTGCCGCCCCAGCGTGAAATAGTACACCGAGTGCCGCCCCAGAATGGTCCGCAGTGTGCGGGTCTCGCCGCTGTCGGGATCGGTGAACGAGAACTCGCCTCGCCACTTGGTATCGTTGGCATCGCGGGGCACCAAGTGCCGGATTCGCGCGCCCTCGACCTCGTCGGGAACGAAGCGGGTGATCAGAGCGACGTCCATCCCGGTGAAGTTGTCGCTGTTCTCGATGTGGTAGCCGCGGTAATCGGTGAGGCCTTTCTCATGCAAAATGGCGACCACGCCGTCGATGGCCTCGACGCTGGTCACCTCGCCGATGTTCAGAATGTCGGGCCGCAGCGTCTCGATGATTGCGGCCACGGCCTCCATGTGGGCCTGCCGAGCGGTATCGAAGCGATACTTCTCGATGCGGGTGGAACCACTGACGCCCGGGGCGACCAGCACCTCGGCATTGAAGGCCACAATCCGCACGGGCTGTTCGGCGGCCAGCGGGGCCAAGCCCGGCAGCCCGATCAACCCCAGCACCAGGATCAGCACCGCCACCCACCACCGCAGCCCAGCACGCATCAGTTCCGCTCCCGTAAGCCCGTTCCCGGTTGACCTTGACGACAAACTGGGCAGGCTAGCCGACGCGTATGAAGAAAGGATGTGCCAGGGATGAAGACGGCGGGTGCGGCCGACTCACTCCATGCGCCCCGATTGAAGAAACGCGGCCGTGGCGGCGAGGGTCTCGCGATGCATCGGCAGTCGGGCGTGGCCGCAGCGGACCAGCCGAAAGGCCTCTTCATCGGGCAGGTGCGTGCTTTCGACGGTGACGGTGAAGTCGTTGTCGCCTGGCAACACCGGCAGCAGCCCGCGTTCCTGGCCGGTGCCGCCGGCGATGATGCCGCATTCTTGCTCGGGCCGGGGCGGCAGAGTCGAGCAGATGCCGCAACCATCGACCGTCGAGAGTTCGAGTCCGGCTGGCCCAAACAGCCAGCGAAACAGCGGCCAGTTGACAAAGGGATTGGCCTTCTCGGCCCCGCGGTTGGGCGTGCCAATAAACACGCAACGGCCCAGGGGCGTGGCCAACGGGCCATCGGCCAGCATCCGCCGGATGACCAATCCGCCCATGCTGTAGCCCACCAAATGCACCGGCCCGCGGTCGTGCAGCCCCTCGACGATTTGCCGGAGCGATTCGGCATGGCGGGCCATCGGCCACCGCGCCGCCGGGTAGCCCACGTTGTAGGTCGCAAAGCCCTGCCGTTCGAGAAACCGGGCCAAGGGGTTCATGCAATGGCGTGTCCTGAGAATGCCGTGCAACAACACGACACTGGGGCCGGGTCGCTCGACAATCAGGCCCTGGCCGCGGAGCTGCTCCAGCCGCGCCCGGCAGGTGGCCTCGTCGCCGGTGGCATGGCAACGGCTGCGACCATCCAAGACACGAAACACGCCCGATCCGGCATGCTGCTGCAATCGCCAATCGCCCAGTAACAGCCGATCGGCCCAGCTCCACAATCCGCCCAGGGTAGGCAACGTCCTGACACCGGCTTGGGCGACGGCCACCGAAGTATTGGTTGTCGACATGGTTGAAGATCCTAAGATCGGACCGGGGAACCGAAGATTCCAAAAACCCGAAAGCCGAACCCGGACTACGCCCTTTCCAATGGGCGGAGGCACATCCGCCCCACAGTTGGGTTTCCCGCGAAAAATGGTCCAAAACCAAGGTTCGTGCGGGGGGCGGGATAGCAGCGGCACGCACCGCGAGCTAGTTAAGTCTAGCGCGGAAGCGAGAATCGTCTCTGGGTCGCGACGGAGGACTGCGTGAGAATTGTGACGTTGTTGCCCAGTGCGACCGATTGGGTGGTTGCCTTGGGACTAACCGAGCGCTTGGTTGGCGTCTCGCACGAGTGCGACGGCCTGCCCGCAACCGCGGCATCGCAAGGCATCGTCGCTGTCACCCGCAGCCGCCTGCCCGGCGAAGCCACCAGCCGTGCGATTGATGCGGCGGTGCGGGAGTGGACCAGCAAGTCGGTCGCCCTCTACGAGTTGGATTCCGACCGGCTGGCCGAGCTTCGTCCCGATGTGATTGTCACGCAGCGGTTGTGTGGCGTGTGCGCCGTGGCGGATCATCAGGTGCATGCGGTTGTCGAGGACCTGCACCCGCGGCCGCGGGTTGTGACATTGGGGGCTAGTTGCCTGGAGGGCGTGTTCGCCGATCTCGAACGTCTGGCCGAGGTCACCGAAAGCGAGTCCGCCGGCCGCAGCCTGTCCGAGGCCTTGAACGACCGCATCGAGCGAGTCCGACGGGACAATCGTTCGCTGGTCGCGCGACCTCGCGTGGCGGTGCTTGAGTGGCTCGACCCGCTCTTCTCCAGCGGCCATTGGGGGCCCGAGCTGGTCGAACTCGCCGGCGGCATCGAGGGCCTGGGCATCGCCGGCGAGCGTTCGCGGGTGGTGGCCTGGGACGAGCTGATCGCCTGGCAGCCCGAGATCCTGGTGCTGGCGTGCTGTGGCTTTGGCTTCGATCGCACCCTGGCCGAGCTGCCCGCTTTGGCCGCGCGCCCCGGCTGGCAGTCCCTGCCGTGCGTCCGCGATGATCGCGTTTTCGTGGCCGATGGCGCCGGCTACTTCAATCGCCCCGGCCCGCGATTGATTCCCACCCTCGAGGCCCTGGCCACCGCCTTGCATCCCGATCGCCACCCCGAAGTACCGACGCGGCCGCAGGTGCTGCGTCCGGCCCCACTGGCCACCTTCCGCCCAGCCTGAGGCCGCCACGCACACCACACGGTATAATCGGACCGGCGAGCGGGTTGCCATTCGCCTTGCGGCGGGGCGTTGCCGCCCCCACGCCGCGCAGCGGGGCCCTTCGACTTAGGAGTGCTTTCATGACCATCACCGAGGCCACGCGCAAGGCCCTTGATCTGAGCCAGCTTGATCTGCCGCCCAGCCCCAAGATCCTGCGACTGGAGGTCGAGGATTTCACCGGTACCGAGGGCGAGCCCGCTCTGCGGGTGTTGGCCGTCATCGACGAAGACACCCAGATCGAGCAGGTGCAAGGCCGCGATATTATGTCGCTGAAACGCGCAATCTACGACAGCCTGCTGGCCCATGGCGTGGAGCTTTTCCCTTATGTCTTTATCGCCAAGCCCAGTGAGCTTGATGAATCCCAGGATGAGCAGGATGATTGTTAGACATCGCTCGAACGGAGTCGAGGGACGCTTCGCATTTCGAACGGCGAGGATCCGTTGACACTGGTGCCCATCCCCGCCCAGGGAGAACCGTCCCCGTGTTCCGTGACCTCTTGGATCAAGCCCGGACGCTGGCAACCGAATCGCCGGGGAAACCCAAGCAAGTCAGCCTACGGCGGGCGGTCTCAGCCGCCTACTACGCTCTTTTTCACTTTCTGGTCGGTGAAGCCTGCCACACGATTCTCGGCAGCCAACACGGGCTGCGACCCTACCGCGATGTGCTGGCCCGGGCTTTTGTACATGCCACCATGAAATCCGCCTGCCGAAGCTTCGCCGCCGGCCGGTTGCCCAACGCAGTCGATAAACCCCTGCCAAGAAATGCCGAAGGCCACTATCCAATTGATCAAGAAACGAAAAACATAGCGCAAATGTTCGCCGAGATCCAACGGATTCGGAACCTTGCCGACTATGATCCCTCCGAAAGATTCAGGCGTTCTGACGTTCTGGCACTAATCCAACAGGTTGAACAAGTCATTGAAGACTTTATACAAATGGAGACCTCGAACGATCGGCGATTCTTTCTGGTCTGCCTGCTGTGCTGGAAAGAGCTGAGCACTCGGTGAGCGGGGTGTCGGAAACGATGAAGAGTCGGGAGACTCCACTCAAACAGGCTGGAAAGCCCCTCAACCCGTGGCGAAGTCCTACAGACTCGCTGTCGCCTTCACACATTGCCAAACAGTCCAGTAGCACCACAAATGCCGTTCCAGACAGTGGGCAGAAATCCGTCGTGCCGTTCCGCACATATCGGCCAGTCAACCAGAAAGCTCCGAGACAACGCAGATCCTGGGCACAGGGGACCGCGACTGTCTCGCCGCAAGGGCGGGTGAAGTCAATTACCCCACAGGCCCAGCGCGTCTCTTGACAACTGGCCTTTGGCGGCGAAGTTGGTTCTTCCTTTTGGGGTGGATGGGATCCCTGTTCCCGTGGGGAGTGGTCGATTGTCTGAGTCTCCGCGTCACCGTCGCAGCCGAATTTTGGCTTGGATTGTGCTTCTGATCGGGCTGGCGGTGTTTGGCGAACTGGCCCGGCGGGTGGTGTGGGATCAGGCCGAGGCCCTGGATGTGCCGTTGCGATCCGCCATCGACAGGCTGCCAGGTTTCCCGATCGCCACCAGCCCGCATTGGTTGCACGAGGCCTTTCGCGACGTCACCAGCCTGGGCGGCAATGGAATCCTGCTGCTGGTCACTTGCCTGGCG
>JBJHDE010000304.1:0-4294 GCA_050486385.1 Planctomycetales bacterium
CCTTGGATGCTCGCGGGATCCGGAAACCTTGTGCATCCATTATTACCAGCGCGAGGCGAGAGCGCAAGCCCCCTAGGCTACCCAACTTACCCAGAAGTGCGCGCTGGCCCTGCCCATCGAACAGGCGCAACATGGGCAACACTGTCCGACTTTGTCACACACTGGTGGACAAGCCACCAGTCCCACGAATTGCGTGTGAACTTTTGCGCACCGATCAGGAGCCCTGGGACAGCACGCTCACTCATCCGCATCCTCATCCGTGCTATCGGTGAAATCCGTGGTTGAACGTTCTTTTTGATCTCCGCGTGATCTCGAGTCGCATGGGAAGCGTTGCGCGGGGTTCTGTTAAAACAGTTCGCCCACGCGCTTGTCGTCGGCGGCATAGCGCGCCAGATAGCCTTTCACATCCAGCTTACGGGCGGTGTTCTCGCTGCTCATGTAGCGAATTTTGCCGAACACGGGCCGTTCGGGTCCCCAGGCACGGTCAAAGCGGCCCAGACACCAGAAGATGCCGCTGTAGCTGTTGGGGTTGCGACCGTCGACGGCGTACTTGTTGTTCAAATGGATCATGATCCGCAGGGCCTCGCGGGGCGACTCGCTCCATTGCAGAATTTTTTTGCCCCACAGCATCCGCAAGTAATTGTGCATCCGACCTTCGGTCACTAGCTGCCGCTGCGCGGCGTTCCACAACTCATCATGGGTCGCGGCGGTTTCAAACTCGTCCAGGGTGTACAGGTCGGGGCGGTCGTCCTGGCTGTGCTCTTCCAGTGTCTGCTGGGCCCAAGCGGGCAGCGAGCTGTAGCGGGCGTAGTCTGGGCGACGGTCCGCAAAGTGGTAGCCCACCTCCCGCCAGGTGATCAGCTCGTCCAGGAAACTCTCGACCGTGGGCGACATGCCCCACCAGCCCTCGCGGGCCCCGTTGGCCTTCTTGGCCACGCAATCCGGCGACCAATTCTCGCGCTGGACGAGTTCGGCGAAAATCTGGAACGGACTGAGGTGGCCAAAGTGCAAGTAGGGTGAAAAGCCGCTGGCGGCATCGCTCGAGGGCTCGTTGCGTTGCTCGCCGTACTTGGGAAGCCGCCACCGCAGAAACTCGGCCAGACGCTCTCCTGCCCGCTGCTGCCCGCCATCGAAGGCCGCCGGGGTCACGCCATGATCGATGGGCAACTCGGCCAGCGCGCTCGGCCCGGCTTCCAACATCTCGGGCAAAGCGGCTGGCCAACGCCGTTCGATTTCGCTTAGATCGACGTCAAACCGGGGTAGTCCACTGTGCTGGGTGGGGTCCTCGGCGGGCATTTCCAGATGGTTGAGCAATTCGTTTTGCACGAAGCGGCGGAAATCGTACGCCCGCCCGAACACCTTATCGGTGCATCGCAGCGGCAGCAGGCCATTGGAGTCCACCGCTTCGAGCCGCACGACCAGCCGCCGGCCGACAAGTTCGACCATGCGGGGCAGAAAGTACGTGGGAAAATCGTCGGTCACCACCAGGCATGCCCGACGGGCGAGGGCTTCGAGCAGGCCGTGATCGGCCCCCCGCCGGGGTTCGACATAGGGGTAGTATCGCACGGTGGACCGCGATTCCAGGGCGGCGGCATTGGCCGCCATGCCCTGCAGGACGAAGCGGTGCAGGCGATCGCTGGCCCAGCGGTAGTCGCACCGCAGAGGCTCGAAAATCAGCAGCGGCTTTTTGAGATCGCGTGCCCAGGCGATCGCCTGATCCAAGGCGAAATTCCAGCCGGTGCGGCGTTGGGCGATCATCCAATACAGCACGAACTCGCCGTCGGCCACGGGGTTTGCGTCATTCACCGCACGCACACGGAGCTCAGGCACGCCATTCACGAGGGCTCTCTCCCACAATGAGGGACCGGGGTCCGGGCATTGTAGCGCCCCCGCCACCCCCATTTTCGGAGGGCAAGCTGAAACCAACCTCCCAAGGTCAAATGCCCGCGAATTCCCCGACAGGGGGCCCTCGTCGCTCTCGACGGGGTGCGATAGACTCAAGTCTTACCTTGGTTTGCGGTGATCGCAGCCGGAGGAGTTGTCGGGGGTCGGTCGGGTGGTGGTACTGGAGGCTTGTCCAGCATCTGATTGGCAACCAGAGAGGCCCTCAAGGTCGAAAACCGCACAAGCTCGTTCAGGGATCCATCAGTCCGTCAGCGATTGAAGTGTGTTTCGTTGTGTGACCGTTGAGGGTGAAATGGGAGACGCTCCAATAGGAGACGGAGAAGCAGGATCAAACCGTGACGCTTCCGACAAGCATCGCAGGTGGGAGTCGGTTTCCCCAGAAATGGCCGAGATCCTCCGACAGAAGACTGGGGCCGAACGGCTGGAGATTGCCCACGGCCTGTGGCGGATGGCATACAAGTTTTGCACCCAGTCGGTGATGAATCAGCATCCCACCTGGACCGAGGAGCAGGTTCGGCGGGAAGTCGCCTGGAGGATGTCTGGTGGAGAATTTCCGGAGCACTTGCGTTATCCGAGCTTGCCCAACGACACGAACAACGATGTTGTCAACTGAATGATGAAATCCCTACCGATCATTGAATCTCCTGGCGAAGTGGCCGTGGCGGAACCCGCCCGCGATGGCGTGCGCGGCAACTACGCCTTTGTGAGCTTGGGGTGCCCCAAGAACCTGGTCGATAGCGAACGGATGCTGGGTCGATTGCGGATTGAGGGCTACGAGCTGGTCCAGGACTTGGACCAGGCGGATTTCGTCGTGGTCAACACCTGCGGTTTCATCGAACGCGCCCGGGCCGAAAGCTATGCCACCATCCGTGAAATGGCCGAGCGGAAACGGGCCGGCACCCTGCAAGGGCTGATCGTGGCCGGTTGCCTGGCGGAACGCGAACGCGAGGAGGTGCAACGGCAGGTCCCCGAGATCGACGCCCTGGTGGGTGTGTTCGCCCGCGAGGAAGTCGGCAAGGTGGCCGATCGGATTCTGGGTCGCCTCAACGAGCAACGCACGTTGTTCAAACCGGCCCCCAGCCGCCCCTTGCCCGACGGTCAACGCCTGCGGGTCACCCCTCGGCATTTCGCTTACTTGAAGATCAGCGAAGGCTGCAACCGCCGGTGTACGTTCTGCGCCATTCCCAAGATGCGGGGCCGTCACGCGACCAAGCCCATGGAGGAGGTCCTGGCCGAAGCTCAGGAATTGGTGGCCGATGGCGTCCGCGAGCTGAATCTCGTGGCCCAGGACACCACCTATTATGGGCTCGATCTGTACGGCCGCCCGCGACTGGCCGAACTGCTGACCGAGCTGGACAAGCTGGACGGCCTGGATTGGATTCGGCTGTTGTACCTGTATCCCATGTACTTTACCGACGAGCTGATCGAGACCCTGGCCCAGAGCCGTCGGGTGCTGCCCTACCTGGACATGCCCTTGCAGCACGCCAGCGACAGAATGCTCAAGCGGATGCAGCGACGGACCAATCGCGAACGCACCGAGCAACTGCTCGAACGGCTGCGGGCGGCGATTCCCGAGCTGGTGCTGCGGACGACCTTCATCGTGGGCTTTCCTGGCGAGACCGACCAGGACTTTGACGAGCTGTGCGCCTTCGTCAAACGGCACCGTTTCGAGCGGTTGGGCGTGTTCACGTACTCGGTGGAACCCGGCACGCCCGCCGCCGAGCTTCCCGACCAGGTGCCCGAAGAGGTCAAGCTCGACCGGCAGGAGCAATTGATGCTGTTGCAGCAGGAGATTGCCTTCGACTGGAACGAACAGCAAGTCGGGCGACAGCTTGACGTGTTGCTTGATCAACCGGTCGACGAAGCCCCGGGCGTGTTCATGGGTCGGACCTACGGCGACGCCCCCGACATCGACGGCGTGGTCTACGTCAGCGGCAAGCGGCTGGCCACCGGCCAGTTGGTGCGCTGCGAGATTGCCGCCACCAACGGCTACGACCTGTCGGGCGTGGCGATTGGCCGACCGCGTTAGCCCTGCGCTCCTGGGTTGCGTGGGCCAGCACTGCGGGTGACGGGTTTCTTGTCGCAACCGCCGCCGCTGGTGGGCAGCCTGTGGCAAGCGGCCTATGGTGGGGAACTCGCGTCCCAGCCCGGATGTTCCCCAGCGAGCCCAGCGACCATGTTCGACAACACCTTCTACGAGATCGCCGCACTGACCCTGCTGGCCTCGTTTGTGGGGCTGATTGGGCTGCTGCTGCGGCAACCGCTGGTGGTGGCCTTCATCGCCGTAGGCATTATCTCGGGGCCCAGTGCCCTGGGGCTGGCCAACAGCGAACACTACATCGAGGTCGAGAGAGAGATCGGCAGCGAGGGGGTGCTGTTGCTCGTGGGC
>JBJHDE010000304.1:4304-6885 GCA_050486385.1 Planctomycetales bacterium
CTTGAAGCTGGATCTCAACCTGATTCGCTCGCTGGGCGCGGTGGCACTGGCCACCGGTCTGGGACAAGTCACCTTCACCGCCGCGTTTGGCTTTTTGCTGTGCCTGGCAATGGGCCTGGATTGGGTCACTTCGGTTTACGTGGCCGTGGCCCTGACGTTTTCCAGCACGATCATCATCGTCAAGCTGCTCAGTGATAAGCGCGAGATCGACTCGTTGCACGGTCGCATCGCCCTGGGCTTTTTGATTGTGCAGGACATCGTCGTGGTGCTGGCGATGGTCACCCTGTCGGCTTTGGGCATGGGCCTGGGCACCGACGCCGCCAACGAGGGCTCGGGCCTGTGGGCGATCGCCCAGATTGTGCTCAGCAGCCTGATGGCGCTGGTGTTCATCGCCCTGTTTATCCGCTTCTTGGCCGAGCCGGTCCTGCGACGTGTCGCCCGATCACCGGAACTCATGGTGATTTTCGCCGTCGGCTGGGCGGCCAGCCTGGGAGCCCTGGGCGATTGGCTGGGTTTCGGCATGGAACTCGGGGGGCTGCTGGCGGGCGTCTCGCTGGCCTCGACCCAATATCGCGACGCCATCGGCGCCCGCTTGGGCAGCGTCCGTGACTTTCTGCTGCTGTTCTTCTTCATTGGGTTGGGCGTCAGCCTGGATCTCTCGACCTTGGGCGACCAGATTGGGCCGGCGATTGTGCTAAGCCTGTTCGTCTTGATCGGCAATCCGCTGATCGTGATGGCGATTATGGGCTACATGGGCTATCGCAAGCGGACCGGCTTTCTGGCCGGGTTGACGGTGGCGCAGATCAGCGAGTTCTCGCTGATCTTCATGGGCATGGGCATTACCATCGGCCATGTCCAACAGGAGGCGATGGGTCTGGTCACGCTGGTGGGCCTGGTGACGATTGCCCTGTCGACCTACATGATCACTTACTCGCACCAAATGTATGCCTGGTTGGAACCGTGGCTGGGCTCGTTTGAGCGCAAAGTCGCCTTCCGCGAAGTCAACGCCGTGGACGAGGGCGGGGCGCACGCCAGCTACGACTTTATTCTGTTTGGCCTGGGCCGCTATGGTCGCGAGATCGGCCGGCGGCTGATCGATCATGGCCATACCGTGCTGGGCGTGGACTTCGACCCCGAGGCGCTGGAACGCTGGCGGCGACTTGGCCAAGATGGCGCTTTCGGCGACGCGACCGATCCCGAATTCGCCAGCCATCTGCCGCTGTCGCGGGCCAAGGCCATCATCTCGGCGGTGCCCCGGGTCTCGATGGGTCTCACCGAAGGCGATCCCCGCGTGGCCCTGGTCCATGGGGTACGAAGCCAGGGCTTTGATGGCAAAATCGCCGTGGCCATGCACACCGAAACCGATGCCGAATTCCTGACCAAGCAAGGCGCCGACGTGATTCTCACGCCGTTCTCGGATGCCGCCGAGTTTGCCGTCGAGACGCTGGAACGCATTCTGCGAGGCGAGCCCCCTCGCGACTCCCACTCGGCAGCCGATCCGTCGAACCCGCCGACACCATCCGCGTGACCGTAGCTACCAAGGTTCGTCAAACCGTCCTACTGGCAAGAATATGGCGACTTCAACCAACCCCAACCCCTGGCAGGACGCCTGGAATTGGCCCAATACAGTGACCTGGGCGCGGCTGGTGTTGAGCGTCGTGGTGTTCATCCTGCTGGCCTTCGAGCAATTCACGGCCGCCCTGATTGTGTTCACCGTGGCCGTGGGGACCGACTGGTTGGACGGCTACCTGGCCCGGGCACTCAATCAATCCACGGTGCTGGGACGCATCCTCGATCCCTGGGTCGACAAGGTGATCATCGCCGGGACGTTCATCTATTTGGCAACGATTCCGGCGTCGGGCGTGTTCGCGGCGGCGGCCGTGATCGTAGTCGCCCGGGAGTTGCTGGTGACGGCCCTTCGGAGCCATCTTGAGGCGCAGAGCGTGGATTTCTCGGCCAGTTGGATGGGCAAAGCCAAAATGGTGCTGCAATCGGCCGCCTGCGTGGGGGCGTTGCTGGTCCTGGCCGCCGATCCGGCCTGGTTGCCAACGGGCACGGTCCTGGCCCGCGATGGGCTGGTCTGGGGGGCTGTGGTGGCCACCATTCTCTCGGGCTGGGATTACGTGCGGGCGGCCGTGTTTGGGGCCTCCGGCCGGCCCGATCCGGTCAGGTCGTAGAAGGTCACTTCGTCGCCGGGCAGGACCACCCGCACGGCCAGGCCTTGGCCGACCTCGGGCACCACCGCAATCCGCCCCCCGTGCCGCAGAGCCACCCATTGGGCCGTGGGCAGCCCCAGGCCTTGGCCGGGCGTCGTGCGAGGATCGACCTGACCGAACAGTGCCAACGCCCGAGGCACCGCATCGGGGGCAATTCCAGGCCCGCGATCGTGCAGGGTGTAGGCGATCATGCCGTCGGACTGACGCTCGGCGGTGATTCGCACCGGCTGCGAAGGACTGGCCCCGCCGTGTCGCACGGCGTTATCAAGTAGCTCGCGGATCAGCCGGCGGACCCGATCGGCATCGCCAAAACACGAAGGCAACCCCTCGCTGGTGACCACCATTCTCTCGGGCTGGGATTACGT
>JBJHDE010000305.1:0-6868 GCA_050486385.1 Planctomycetales bacterium
CGAAGACGCCAAGAGCGCGAAGACGACGTGCCCCACCTTCGCGCTCTTGGCGTCTTCGCGGTTAGTTCTCCTGATTCGGGCATTCCGCTCCGAGTCGGTCGCCTGGTTCGACGCAGTTTGTCCAGCGGGCTTGGACGGCACGGGGCAAACCGTCGGATTTCCGCATAGTTCGAAGACTTGCGCAGGGATCAGTAGCAAGCCATCGGAAATGCAGCAATCGAAAAGGGCTTTCCCCCGTCGCTCTCCGCGGCTCCGCGTGAGCTTGAATCTTCGGGATAGCCCAAGAGGCCCCGCCGAGGTTCACTCGTGGCCGGGGACTTCGCTCATGCCGCTGGCGCGGAGGTCGCGTTCGCGTTCGAACAGCTCGAGCTGTTTATTCAAAGGACCGCGGAAGGGTTCGAGCCGCACGGCCATGCGTTGAACCGCAAGTGCTCGATCGAGTTCGCCCCGGGCGAAGTGGACGCGGCCGAGCGTGTCCAGATGGCCGGCGCTGCCGGGACGCAGTTCCAGGCTGCGGAGCGATTCGGCCAGGGCCAGGTCGAGGTCGCCGAAGGTGTTGGCGACCAGCCAGGCCAGATTGTTGGGGTAGACCGATTCGCTCCGCCGGCTTTTGGCCTGCACGATCAGGGCGTTCTGGGCCTGGCGAATTTTTGCAACAACCCGCTTGGCGGTCTCGGCGTCTTTGGGCACCCGAAACAGGGCGATCAGCACATCAACATCGTCGGCGTGCAGGTCCAGGGCCTTCAGCAGGTCCTCGCGCTGCTGCTTGATGTTGCCCTGGGCCCCGTGGTGCAGCGAACTGTAATACAACTGCTTGGCCCGCGTCTCGCGAATTTCTTGCAACAGCACGTCGCTGTCGTTGCCACGGCTGCGGCGAATCCGCTCGGACAGTTCTTCCAGGCTATCGGCGGCGGCCTCGATCAATTCGGCGGCCTCGCGATTCCGCCCCCGCTCGTGCAGCACATAGGCCAGCACCGTCCGCGGGTCGACTTGGGGGATCCGCCCGGGATTGTCGAGCCCGATGACGTACCGCAGTTCCTTTTCGGCGAACTCGCTCAGGCCACGGTACCACAGGATGGTGCCCATGACCTGATGCCGTTCGCGTTCTCCGGGAAAGCGATCCAGGGCCGCGGCGGCCAGTTCCTCGGCCCGGTCGAACTCGCCCAGGGCTTCGTGGGCTCCCGCGACCAGGTACTTCAGCAGGGGATGCTCTTCCATGGCAATCTGGCTCCGCTGCCCCAGGGCCACCAGCGCGCGATACTCACCGGCATGCCACAGCAAATCGGCCTGGCGAAACACCGGCGGCTGATCGAGCCCCATCACCAAGTAGCGCGCCCCCGGCACGGGACCCAAGCGGGCCATCGCCCGCCAGACGGCGTCCAGTTGCTCGTCCTGGCCCAGGTCCTCCAGCACCAAAGCCTGGACCCGCAGCAAGCCGGCCACCGCCAGCGGTTGGGCAAGTTGGGGATCGCGGAGCTGGCGGGTCTGCTCGTCGACGAAGCGTTGCAAATCGGCGGTGGCTTGCTGCGGATCGTCTTGCCAGGTGGCGTAGGTCACCACCCATCGGGCCGCCTCTCGGGTGTCGCCCACCAGCGGACGGCTCAGCTTTTGCGACAGGCTGGGCCAACTCAAATCGTCGGGCGGATCTTGCAAAAACAGCAACCAGCCGGCGGCCTCCTGGGCCAAACGCTCCGAGGGCTCGAACCGCACGATCCGCTGCAAGGCCGAGCGATGGAAGTCGGGCGGCGAGGCGATCAGCCGGCCAATCAGCACCGACCGCTCGGTCTCGTCGCCTTTGGGATAGGCTTCGAGCAGGTGAAAGATTCGCTCGGGGTCCTCGTCGCGGGCCAGACTCAGCGAGGCGCCGAAGCCAATTTGCCGGACCCGTTCGGCCTCGGCCTGGCTCCAGTCGAATAGCTCGCGTTCGGCCAGGTCAAACGATCGGCGGAAGTGGGCCGTGCCGTCGCGGGGATCCAGGCGCAGGGCCTGCTGGGCCAGGCGTTGGGCCTCGTCGTCGCGTCCGGCCCTTAGCCGGGCTTCGGCCACCAGGTACAGGGTGTCGGCATGTTCCAGGGCCTCGACCGGCAGCTTGGCCACCACCGCATCCACCCGGGGCCAGTCCTGACGGTCGACGAGTTCGCGGACCAGCCGGGCCAAGTGCTCGCCCCGAGGGCCCTCGATCTGGGCCATCCGCTCGACCACATCCAGGGCCTGGTCGATATGGCCTTGCTCGCGATGGACCCGTTCGTGGAACTGGTGCAGCCCCAGGGTCAGTTCCAGTGTCGTGGAATCGCCGCCCGACTCGAGCTGCTGCCGCTCGGCGCGGGTCAGCTCATCCAGTTGCTGGGCGGCTTCCTGGGGCTGTTGGCCTGCGAGGCGCCAGACCCGAATCCAGCTCACGGCGGGTCGAATGCTGAGGCCCAACCAGCCGCTGACACCCTCGCCGTCGATCGGGCTGCCATCGGCGCCGGGCGGGGGCAGGTCCAACACGGCCAGGGCCGCTTGTTTGCTGACCACGTTGGACGGATCGAAGCGGGCAATGCGGCACAGGGCCTGCACGCCGTCGGGGTCCTGGCGGTAGCCCAGCCGTTCGACGATTTGCAGTCGCCCGCTCAGCGGTTGGTTCTGGTAGCCTTCCAGCGTGCTGCGGACGCTTTCGGAATCGCCCGGGCGAACCCAGTCGACGCGGAGTTCGGCAATCAGCCGGCGGCTGCGTGCGGCGACCTCGGGATCGGGGTGCGTGGTGGCCAGAATCAACTGGTCGAGCACATCGAAGCCCAAGCTGGCCAGTTGGACGTAGGCACTTTCGCGACGATGGAAGTCGCTGACCCCGAGCTGCTCGATGAGTTGCTCGACACGGTCGGTGTCCAGTGGTGCCGCATTGGGACCAGCGGCATCCGCCGGCGGGACTCCAAGCGTCATCAGCGCGACCAGCAGCATCCGCCAAGCGACCATGCGTCCCTACTCGTCCAGAGAGCGTGTCTTCCCGCCGTCGCCATGCCTGCGAACTCCGTCGGCGCGGCGTCGCGCTGAAGGGCTTCGCGCCGGCGCGAAACGTTCCAGCGCCCGCGACCGGAATCCGGGCGGTGGCCGGGAGATTTTCGCAAACCTCACAATCCACTTCCTCTTTAACATAGTGGGTGCGATCCCGCTAAGAAAAGGCATGTTCTTGGCAACGGGGCCAAACTTCGTCGCCGGCGGGGGCTGGGTGGTCGGCCAGATCGCGGGGATGGGGACGTGTTTTCGCTGTTTGTGGTCCGGAAAATGTTGCTTGTTTGGCGGCTCATCCGGTATGCTGGGGTGAGCCCCGTTTGGTGGAGATTGCGTCCCTTCACGAGAAGGATAGACCCCGAGGCCGGGTTGAGTTCTCGTAGGGGGGCGATCGCCCACTCGTCGACCCGTTCGTTGGACGTCTCTGAGAGATCCGCATGGCGCTTGATGGCACGCCCGCAGCCCAAAATGACACAAATCAACCCGCGGCCACCCCAGCGGCCTGGAATCCGAGAAGCGGAGTCCAAGGATTTTCGGAGTTTGCCGAGGTCGTTCGCGCCAGCGGTCTGGTGAGCGACGAGCACCTCGATTCGGTGATCGGTCAGGCGCTTCGGGCCAATCGGGGTCGGGACACCACATTGCGTCCCCTGGCCGAGGCCCTGTTGGCCAAGCGGTTGGTCACGCCCTGGCAGCTTCGTCACCTCATGAGCGGTCGCACCCGCGGCTTCTTTTTGGGTCGTTACAAGCTGCTCAACTTTCTGGGCACTGGCGGCATCAGCACGGTTTATCTGGCCGAGCACACCTTGGTCAGCCGCCGCGTGGCCATCAAGGTGCTGCTGGATGGCCAGGTCGAACCCGTCCAGTTGGAGCGGTTTCGCCGCGAGTGCTTGGCAATTGGCTCGCTGGATCACGATAACATCGTGCGGGCACACGACTTCGACACCGACGGCCGCTTCCATTATCTGGTCATGGAGTATGTCCCAGGCAGCGACCTGGAGACGCTTGTTCGCGAGCAAGGCCCGTTGCCCGCACTGCAAGCCGCCGAGTACCTGGCCCAGGCGACGCGGGGGCTGGCCTGTGCCCATGCGGCAGGCTATATCCACCGCGACATCAAACCGGCCAACTTGCTGCTCAGCAACAAGGGCATGGTCAAGCTGTTGGACCTCGGGGTGGCCAAGATTGCCGAGTTGGACCACACCCGGCTGACGATCGACAACCAGCAAACGCTGCTGGGTACGGTCGATTATCTGGCGCCCGAGCAGGCGATGGACAGTCACGCGGTGGACAAGCGGGCGGACCTGTACTCGCTGGGATGCACGCTGTTTTATCTGCTGATTGGGCGTCCGCCGTTTCCCAAGGGGACGCAGGCCCAGCGGTTGTTGGCTCATCAGGTGGAACCCCCACCGGGCCTGCGGCGGCTGCGTCCCGAAGTGCCCCGGGCGTTGGAAGCCATCTGCCACCGCCTGATGGCCAAGAGCCCCGACGAGCGCTACGACTCGGCCGAGGACGTGCTGGCCGAGCTGGAAGCGTGGCTGGCCTCGCCCGATACACCGCAGCCTGTGGAGCCCAACAACGTGTTGGTGGGCGATGCGCCGCGGGCGGGGCATCCCAGCGACACCCCAGACGTGGCCGGTCGGACGATTGCGACGGTGTCGCCGATGGTCAAAGTGGTGTGCCGGTCGTGCCAGGGCCGGTTTGGCGCTCCGGCCCGCCCCAGCGATCGGCAGGTGAAATGCCCGTACTGCGGGACCATGCTGGTGGTGCCTGGCACGCAAGGCCCCAGTGGTCGCGATTCCGGCGGTCGTTCGGTGCCCCGCGGTCGCGAGACGGCACGATAAAAGGGGGTGTTGGCTTCAGTCGCCGGAGTTTGGCGAAGGCTGCCACCTGTGCGGATTGCCGACGATCGCGGGTGTTTCCCCCTCGGCCCGGGCTGCGAATCGGCACATTCCGGGGGCTTGCGGAGGTAACTGATTCCCTGGGAAGCCGGCTGCATGCTTGACATGGGGTGGCTGCCCAGGTGAAATAAATGCTCGCAGTTCGCCGAGGGTTTGATTCGAACCGGGTGAAATCTCGCCACGAAATTGCGAAGGCGAAGTGTGGGATGTGGCCCTGGGGGCATCGTGACAGGTGCCGGGCGTACGTCTTGCAGAAACCCGCTTCAACGTCAAATTCCCGCGTTATGGCCAGTGATGGCTGGGGTGACCCGCGGGGGTTTGCCGCCTCGGCGACAAGGCTCAACGGCCGTCAGCGAACCGATTACCGTCCCGCGGGGCGGATTCTCTTAAGATCTACGCGAGGGTATTCTCAGCCAAACCGACTCGCTTTTTGGGATTGAGTCTGGTGCCGACGCCTCGGCGTTTTCTGCGTGGGGGTAACCTCCGTGACGCTGCTGAGGCCCGTTTCTCGTTGCCGCGACTCGCGGCCCGATTTTTGGCCGAGACGTTCTGACTGCCTCGACGGCATGGATTGATGCAGAACCATTGATACAGAACCCTAGGAATTTTGGCGTGACTGGGGCGATCCGTGGCCAATCGGCCGCGGTCTCGGCCGGCGGGGCCGCGCATGTTGATCCGAGTGATGATGTGTGTGCCGTGGCCAATTGGGCGCGGGCCCTCCGATGCGGGAGCTGGGGGGCGGATTGTGGCACGCAATGTGAATATGTCAGGGATGAGTGGATTTTGACTTGGTCTATCGTGGATCGTATCGCACACGGTGCAGGTTCGGCATGAGTGCTCTCACGCTCCAGTCCTACGAGCAATTGGTTCTGCGGAGTGGCTTGGTTGGCGAGGATCGGCTTCGTCAATCGTCGCAGTCGCTGCGCCAGAATGCCAATGGTTCGCCGCCGACGCCGCAACGGCTGGCCGAGATCTTGATCGGCGAGGGGCTGCTGACCAAATGGCAGAACGACAAGCTCATGGCGGGCAAGCACCAGGGCTTTTTCCTGGGCAAGTACAAACTGCTGAGCCACCTTTCCAGCGGCGGCATGAGTAGCGTCTACTTGGCCGAGCATACGCTCATGCAGCGGAAGGTGGCCATCAAGGTGCTGCCGCCGGCGCGGATTGACGATGCCAGCTATCTGCCGCGGTTTCAGCGGGAATGCCATGTGATGGCCACGCTGGACCACAACAACGTGGTCCGCGCCCACGACTTTGATGTCGACGGCCGCCTGCACTACCTGGTGCTGGAGTACGTCGACGGGCTGGATCTGCATCAGTTGGTGGAACGCGACGGCCCCGTGCCGTTTGACAAGGCCGCCAGCTACATGGCCCAGGCGGCCGATGGCTTGCAGCACGCCCACGACCTGCAGATGGTTCACCGCGACATGAAGCCGGCCAACCTGATGGTCGATCAGCGGGGCGTGGTCAAGGTGTTGGACCTGGGCGTGGCCCGGATTGTCAGCGGCGACGACGACGCCGCCAGCCTGACCCTGGCTCACAAAGAAGACGTTTTGGGCACGGCCGACTTTCTGGCCCCCGAACAGGCGCTCAACAGCCACCATGTGGATCATCGGGCCGACATCTACGCGCTGGGCTGCACGTTCTATTACATCCTGACCGGGGGTGTGCCCTACAAGGAAGACAATCTGGCCAAGAAGTTGATGGCCCACCAGACCCAGGAGCCCGCTCCCATCACCGACGACCGGCCCGACTGTCCGCCGGGTTTGGTGGGCATCTGTCGAAAAATGATGTTCAAGGATCTGGACGAGCGCTACCAGACCATGAACGAGGTCTCGGCCGACCTCCGCCGCTGGTTACGACACTGGGAGGCAGGCCGAACCGACTATGTGCCAACCTCGGCCGAGGATTCGGCCAACGAGCCGCTCTCGGTTGCCGCCGCCAGTGCGTCGCCGTCGGCCGCGGCCCAAGCGGCCTCGGCA
>JBJHDE010000306.1:0-597 GCA_050486385.1 Planctomycetales bacterium
GGTCGATGCAATTGATCCTTGTGAAAGTGCAGGTCGGGTCGAGCCTCAAGCAGGGCCGAGAGCCCCGCGTCGGTGGCCTGACCGCCGTCCAGATAAAAGGACTCCAAGTTCGGCAAACCGGCGATGGTCTCCAGGGCGGCATCGGTGATCGGCACATGAATCAGGTGCAGATGCCGCAACCCGGAGAGTTTCTCCAGCCGACGAACGCCCCCATCGGTAACGTGCCGACTCCCGAAACGCAACTGTTCCAGCGTCGAGATTTCGGCAATCGTGGCCAGGCCCGTGTCGGTGATAGCGACGCGATCGAGATTGAGAATCCGCAGCCGTGCGAGGGGTGCCAGCTCCGCGATTCCCTGGTCGGTGACTTGTCCGCCGGGAATCCGCAGCCATTCCAGCGTGGGCACCGTGGCCAAGGCCGCCAGCGTGGCGTCGTCAATCGGGGCCCCCTTCAGCTCCAGGCGGCGAATCGGCAAGTCGCCCACACCCGCGAGGGCGCGGCGACCCTCCCAGGCCGCGCCAAACACCTCAGCCTGCGACGCGGGAGCTTACCCGGCCTCGCGGACTACGCGCCAGACGAACACGCCCAAATCCAGCACC
>JBJHDE010000306.1:607-6846 GCA_050486385.1 Planctomycetales bacterium
CACCCGCGAGGTCGCTGCCTCCCTGCCAGTCGGCGACGAACAGGTCTTCCAGGGCCGAGAGCCGGTCGCGGGCCTGGTGGACTTCGGGCCATTCGTCCGCGGCGATTTCGAGCTGGTCGGCCCCCTCTTCGGCGACCGTCCGGATCCGCTCGGCCAACGGCAATGGCGACGGGTTGGCCGGGGGCAATTCGCTCGGCGACCAACATCCCAGCCCGCTGGGCACAAGCAACAGCAGCGGCAGCAACATCCGCGGGCCGGGGCCGACTGTTATCATGTTCAGTGTTCCTGGAAGCAGGCCGCGCCTTAATGATTCCCACACGAGGAGCCCCGCGGCGGTTCATGGGGAACCGCCAGCAGGAGCAGGCCACCAGCCGTGGGCCCTCACCCCCCAAGTCCCTTAGGTTGATCGAGGATGAGCCAGGCCCCTTCCGCACCACCGCCCGAGCTGGCCGAGTCGCTGCCCGACCGCTTGCTGGCCCTGCGGAATGCCCAGGCCCAGTGGGCTGGACAACCGATGGCCCAACGGGTGGGCATCATCGCCCGACTTCGAGCCCGCCTGGCCGACGAAGCCGCTTCGCTGGCCGGGGCCGTGAATCTACCACAGCGGTCGCGGGCGTTCGAGACACTGTCGGCCGAGGTCCTGCCGTTGGTGGAGGCCTGCCGTTGGCTGACCCGCGAGGCCCCGAGGATCCTGGCTCCCCAGACGATCGGCAGCCGCAGCCGACCCTGGTGGGGGGCGGGGCACGGCTTGCGGACCTATCGCGATCCGCTGGGAGTGGTGCTCATCATTGGGCCCGGCAACTTTCCGTTGATGCTTCCCGGGATTCAGGCCCTGCACGCCTTGGTGGCCGGCAATGCCGTGGTCATCAAGCCCGGCCAAGCCGGTGGGGCGAGCTTGCAGCAACTGCGGGCGATGCTGGTGGACGCGGGACTGGATTCGGGCTTGGTGTGGGTCACCGGTGAGGAACCCCACTACGCCGAGAACCTGATCGACCTGGGAGTCGACAAGCTGGTGTTTACCGGCAGCGCCGCGACGGGTCGCAAGGTGCTGGCTCGGGCCGCCCAGCGGTTGACGCCCGCGGTGGTCGAGCTTTCGGGCTGCGATGCGGTGTTCGTGCTGCCTTCGGCCGAGCCCGAACGGGTCCGCAAGGCCCTGCTATTTGGCCTGCGAATCAATGGCGGACAGACCTGCATCGCCCCCCGGCGGGTGTTCTTGCTTCGCAGCCATTGGGCGGCCATTGCCGAGCCGGTCATCCGGGCCGTGGCCGATTGGCCCGGGATTCCGGTGCCCAGGGCCGCCGCGGATCGTGCCCAGCGGGCCGTGGCCGCCGCAGTGGCCGCGGGCGGGCGTCTGGCCTGCGGCGCTGTTGAGCCCGCCGGAGCCAACGGCTCATCAACCGGCGATGGGCAAGCGGCCGAAGGCCACGTGGCGTTTGCCGCGTCGATTGTGGTCGATCCGCCCCGCGACGCCGATTTGGTGTGCGAGGACCTGTTCGCTCCGGTGATGAGCATCACGCTGGTGGATTCGCCCGACGAGGCCCTGCGGCTGGCGGCCGAGTGTCCGTATCGGCTGGGGGCCAGCGTCTTTGGGGCACGGCGGGAGGCCGAGCAATTCGCTCGCCGGGTGGATGCCGGTTGCGTGACGATCAACGATCTGATCGCCCCCACGGCCGACCCGCGATTGGCCTTCGGGGGCCGGGGCCGCAGCGGATTTGGTGTGACACGCGGGGCCGAAGGCCTGTTGGAGATGACGCAGATCAAGTCGGTCCTGGTGCAATCGGCCCGTTGGCTGCCCCACCTCGACCCACCCCACGACCGCGACGAGCCCTTGATGCTGGGGCTGATTCGGGCCCTGCATGCCGGAACCCTCGGCCAACGCTGGGCCGGCCTGCAGGCGGCTTGGCGGGCGATGCGGTCGGGCGATGCCACGAGCTGACCGGGGCCCAGGAATGAATCGCGATGGGATTCCGATCCGCTGGCACGCGAAACGGCGGGCCTCTAGTCAATTGGGCGGTGCCTCCTAGGATGCTTCTGGCCGCCGGCCATGGCGGAGTCTCTTGACAGCTACGGAGTTTCGCGGACATGAGCGAGGTTGCATCGCAACGGGTGGGCGTCATTGGTGGTGGCCTGGGCGGACTGGCCGCGGCCTGCACCTTGGCCGCTCGGGGTCACGAGGTGACCCTGTTCGAGCGGAACTCGTGGCTGGGTGGCAAAGCGGCCGAGCTTTCCGAGTCGGGCTTTCGGTTCGATATGGGGCCGACCATCCTGACGTTGCCCAGCGTGCTGCGGCGGATCTATGCCGAGGCCGGCAAGTCGTTGGAGCAGGAACTCGATCTGATCCGGCTCGACCCGCAGTGGCGGTGCTTCTTTGAAGACGGCAGCGTGCTGGATCTGGTGGAAGACATCGAGGCGATGGCCGGCAATCTCGATCGCTTCAGCCCCCAAACGAGAACCAGCGAGGGTTATCGCAAATTCCTGAAGCTCTCGGAGCGGCTCAACGAGATTTCGCAAAAGTACTTCTTTTGGAAAAGTGTCGAAGGTCTTACCGATACCTTCGACCCCGGCGGCACGTTTCGCTTCAGCACTTTGAAAGACGTGCTGGCCATGCGACTTGGCCGCACAGTGGCCGGGACCGTGCGATCGATGGTCCCCGACGCCCGGGCCGCGCAGATGATTGACCACTTCACGCAGTATGTCGGCAGCTCGCCCGAGAACAGTCCGGCGGTGCTGTGTGGCATTGCGCACATGCAAACGCAGGAGGGCATCTGGTATCCCCGGGGCGGGACCCGCAGCGTGGCCACCGGTTTAGAACACCTGGCCGCCAGCCTGGGCGTGACCGTAATTCACGAAGGCGTGCGAAAAATTCTGCTCGAGGGCCGCAAGGTCGTGGGCTTGGAGACCGACAACGGCACGCCGTATCACTTCTCGGCGGTGGTCAGCAATTGCGACGCGGTGCGAACCTTCCGCGAGCTGATCGGCGGCGCTCCGGCTCAGCGGTTTGAACGCAAGCGCCGCTACGAAGCCGCGTGTTCGGGCGTGGTGCTGTATTTGGGGCTCCGCGAGCGCTATGAACATCTGCTGCATCACAATTTCGTGTTCAGCCAAGACCCGCATGTCGAGTTCGACGCGATCTATCGCCAGGGCATCCCCGCCCCGGACCCAACCTGTTACGTGTGCTGCCCCTCGGCGAGCGAGCCCGAGGTCGCCCCGCCCGGCGGCGAGGCCATGTACATTTTGGTTCACACGCCGTACTTGCGGCCGGGTCAGGATTGGCGGGCCATGCTGCCCGAGTACCGCCGCGTGATTCTGGATAAAATGGCCCGAACGGGAGGGTGTGAAGACCTGGAAGATCGCATCGTCGTCGAGCGGTCGCTGACGCCACAAGATATTCACGACCGCTACCATGTGCTCGACGGCGCCATTTATGGATTGGCTAGCCACGGGCGGTTCCTTGGGGCCTTCAAGCCGGGCAATCGCAACAAGGAGGTCGATGGCCTGTATCTGGCCGGAGGCGCCGCCCACCCCGGTCCGGGCATGCCGATGGTGTTGATGAGCGGCTGGATTGCCGCCGACAGCCTCGATCAGGATGTGCGGGCCTCGGGCCGGGCGCCGCAGTTGGCCTCGTCGGCCCCGACCGATTGAGCCGGTCGCCCGGCCGTTGTACAACGATTCACACCTTGTACGGCAACCCGCAGTGATTCACCTGGGGCCGACCCACGACCGTGTCGGCCCGATTTGTCACCACCCACGCCCCGTGGTCCCGTGAGCCTGATTGATCACGCCGTCCTGAGCGAGTCGTCCTCGGCCCGCCCCCGACCGAGTACCAGCCACCTGCCGACGGTGCGGGTGTGGCTCCGCGATTGGTTTGTGTGGTACGCCGAACGTCACTATCTGCGGAAAGACTTTCACGGCCTGTGGTGCGCCAAGCAGGCCCCGCCGCCGGTGCTGGACGATCGCCCGTTGATTCTGTACGCGAATCATCCGTCGTGGTGGGATCCGCTGGTGGCGATGTTCGTCATGCGGCGGTTCTACCCCCAGCGTCCCTACTTTGCGCCCATCGATGCCGAGGCCCTGGAGCGCTACAAGATTTTTCAATCGCTGGGCTTTTATGGTGTCGAGCGCGACAGCCGTCGCGGAGCCGTGAATTTTTTGAACACCAGTCGTGCCGTGTTGGCGCTGCGTCGCGGAAGTTTGTTGATTACGCCGACCGGCCGCATGCACGATGTGCGGGAACGGCCGCTGGAGTTTGAACCTGGCATCGGTCACCTGGCCCGCGGCATGGACGAAGGCGTGTTGCTGCCAATGTCGGTGGAGTATCCCTTCTGGGATGAACGCACGCCCGAGGCCCTGCTGTACTTCGGCTCGCCGATCGACGTGGCCGATCACTCGGGCCTGTCGGCGGGCGAGTGGACGGCTTTGCTGCGCGATCGGCTGGCCGAGGCCATGGACCGTGCCGCCGCATTGGCCCAGACCCGCGATCCCGCGAACTACGACCCGTTGATCACCGGGCGGGTTGGCATCGGCGGCGTGTACGACGCCTGGCGGCGGGGTGTGAGTTGGCTGACCGGTCGGCGTTTTGAAGCCGGCCACGGAGACCTGACACGATGACAACCGCCTGGATCGTGCTCTCGGTTGTTACGGCCTTGGCGGCGCTGGCGGCCGGTGGGCTGGCCAACAACTTGCGGCTGTACCGGCCACCGCCGCGGGTTTCCGATAACCCCAGCGAAGGCACATCACGCCAGCCGCCGGGGGTGTCGATTCTGATTCCCGCCCGGGACGAAGCCGCCAGCATCGCCGCCGCAATTGAGGCCGCCTTGGCGACTCGGGGGGCCGAGATCGAAGTCGTTGTCCGCGACGATCAATCCAGCGATCGCACGCCCGAGATTGTCCTCGAGTACGCCCAACGCGACAGCCGCGTGCGCTTGATATCCGGCGACGGACTGCCCGCCGGGTGGTGTGGCAAACAGTGGGCCTGCCAGTCGCTGGCCGACAACGCCCGCTACGACCTGCTGGTGTTTCAAGATGCCGATGTGCGGCTGGCGCCGGATGCGGTGGCGCGGTTGGTGGCATTTCTTGAACAGTCGCAATCCAGTCTGGTCAGCGGTGTGCCGTATCAAGAGACCGGCACCTGGATGGAGCGACTGGTCATCCCGCTGATTCACGTGGTCTTGCTGTGCTATCTGCCAATGGGGCGGATGCGGCAAAGCACCGCGCCCGGCTTCGCCGCGGGGTGTGGACAGTTGTTTTTGACTCGGCGCGAGGATTACGTCCGGGCGGGCGGACACGCGGCGATTCGCACCTCGCTGCACGATGGGCTGACGTTGCCCCGGGCCTTTCGTCGCGCTGGGCTGCGGACCGACCTGTGCGACCCGACCGATATCGCCCGCTGCCGGATGTATCACAATGCGGGCGAGGTCTGGCAGGGGCTGGCCAAGAACGCCACCGAGGGCCTGGCTCATCCGGCCCGGATCCTGCCGTTTACGCTGCTGCTGGCTGGCGGGCACATTGCCCCGCCGGTGGTGTTGGCCGCGGGGCTGATGATTGGGCAATCGGCGGCCTTTGTGGCGGTGGCCGCCGTGGCCACGCTGCTGGCCTTCGGGGTGCGGGCGGCCTGTGCCGTGCGATTTAAGCAAAGCTGGCTGGGCGTCGTGTTGCATCCGCTGGGCGTGGCCTTGCTGCTGGCCATTCAATACACCGCGCTTGCCAGTCGGCTGCTGGGGCGACAAGCGACTTGGAAAGGCCGCGGCTACATCGCCCCGGGCCGCACCGTGGTCGAGGCCCCGTGAGCCGTTGGCCGTTGGCTGGGTTCGATCAGCGGGCGTCACGCGCCCTGCGGCTTTTGACTGCGAAACAGCCGCAGAAGCTCAAAACCCTGCTGCATCTGTTTGCGGATCTCGTCGGGTTCGCACCGCGTTTTTTCGCGATACAGGATGAGCCGCGATCCGCAGGCCTCAACGCAGGGGGCCGACTTCTTGTCGATGGACTCGAAATGCTCAAGCACCTCGGGCGTGAACAGCTCGCGGATGGCCCACTCGTCGCTGCCCTCGAGCTGGTAGCGGTCCGAGAACTCGGGGTAATCGTCGAAGTTGATGTCCGAGAACCCCAGCCAGTTGCCGATCTTGTCGAGAACGTGTTCTCGCCGCAGTTGAAAGCGGGGCAGTTCGTGGTCGTGCAGCGTGAAGCACAAGACCGACTGGAAGGCGGTGCTGCGGTCGTCTTTGTCGCCGGTGGTATAGTTG
>JBJHDE010000307.1:0-6831 GCA_050486385.1 Planctomycetales bacterium
TGGACAAACCGGCTTGAGTCACGCGACCCATTCGGCATGGACTGTTGGAATCAGGAGAACGAACCGCCAAGACGCGAAGAGCGCGAAGTTGGGGCACGACATCTTCGCGATCTTGGCGTCTTCGCGGTTCAATGTGTTTTCCGTTCTGAGTTCCCCAGTGCCTCTTGGCTTGTTCGTATACTTGTGCAGGCAACAGTAGGCGGCACTGTCCGACTGAGCCACACACTGGCGGACAAGCCACAGGTGCCACGATTTTCGTTGAGCGTGTTGCGCAGGGACCATTAGAAAGATCGATTGCTAGGGATCCCAGGGGCAGATAAACTCGCCGAGTTTCATACCTTGCTCGACGGCTTCAACGGCCTCGAAGCCACGGCCAAGCTCTCTCAGCACATGCGCTAGGTTGAAGGCAGCGACTCCGTTGCCCTTGGCAACCGCTGCCTTGAAATAGAGTTCTGCTGCCTCAAGATCGCGTTCGACTCCTGCGGTGACCAAGTACAACAACACGCCAGCAAGGTTCATGGCACAAGGATTTCCAGCCTCCGCCTCCCTTATAGCCATCCTTAAGCCTAGTCGGTTGTACTGGGCTTCTGTTCGCATTTCGGGGTTTCTCGAAGCAAACAACTTCACGGAAGTTTCTGGGGGGCAAATCGCAAGATAATGGGCCAGGTCGATAGCCGAATCGGCGTGACCGTTGTTTGCCGCGCGGTCCAGCCATTCGAGTCCCTCCAGTTCCTCATCGAGTGACCCACCTGACCAGTGCATGGCTCGCCCGAGGATGCACTGCGCGTGTTTGTTGCCCTCCTGGGCCGGGACAAGCGCCAGGTCGCGTGCCGCCTCGTACCGTTTTGACCACAGGGCCTCAGACGCCTTGATAATCGCCTGGCGATGGTTCGACAGGATCCGTACCGGTCAGACACTCCTCGCGCGTGGGCCGAGCGACGGGCACCGGCCTGTGCCATACGGCGGCATGCTGCCATCCCCGATTGTCGGGGAGTGTCTCGACCGGTGCAACTGGACGCCAACGATTGCCGGGCGTGGTGCGCATGCGGCGCGTTTCCGCGGCCGCGGGCGGCGCGGCCAGGAGAAGGGATGCTGGGAGGGTGGGCCACATGCCTCAGCCGGCCTACTCCTGGTCTTCTTCGGCAGGCTGGGGTCGAGCGCGGTCTTCGATGGCGTCGAGAATCGCGGCGGCGGCGTTGCGGAGGTCGTCCGGCAAATCGGGACTGCGGGCGGTCCGCTCAAGCTGGACGATACCGCTGGGGCCCATGAGCGGGCCAAACCGCTGGAGACTGGCAAGATAGGCCTCGACGGCGGCCGAGCGGCTCTCGTCGCTGATGACCGGCAGAATGGCGACTTCAATCAGGGTCGCCTGGGCTTCGGCCCGTTGCAGGCCCGCCAGAACTTGCAGGGCATCCTCGCGAAGCGGCCCCACGAAGGCGGCCCGCTGGACGGCCTCCAACGCCCGACCCAGATCGAAGCGGAAGCCGGGCTTCTCTGTCAAACGGGCCAGATGACCCAACGCCCGCGTGGCCAGTTCGAGGCGTTCTTCGGGGGTGGTTCGCACGTTGCGTGGCCGACGGTCGAGCAACGGGGCGAGCTGGTACTCCAGGATTTCGCCGGCGGTGCGGTCGTTGATTCCGGCGGGGGCGATGATCGCCTCGGCCAGTCGATCGTAACGGGCCACACGCCGGGCCAAGGTCAGCTCGGGCGTTGCTGGTAGCGGACGGAACACGGCCAGCGAGCGCGGAGCGGTGACTTGGGGTGCCGAGCGTCCGAAGTACAGGTCGAACGGATGCAGATCCTCGTGCTCGATGGAAGCGGGATCGACCTCCACGGGGCGAACGTCCATCATCCGCGGAAAGCCCACCACGCCGGCGGGAATCCACTCGGTCCGCGGATCGAGTCGCAGGGTATCGAGGGCGAACTCCGCCGGTGGCCGGCCCAGATCGACGCCGACCAGCACGACCTCGGTGTCCAGGCTGGCGGCGGCATGGCGGAACAGGTCGCGTCCATCGTGGGCCACGTAAGTGCGATAGCCCAGCGATTCGAGCAAGCCGCCGAGTTCGCGACCATCTTGCCGGTTGGGCGAGGCGACCACCGCCCGGGACACACCCGAGGTGCTGGAGAGGAAGGCCAGGCTCTCGATCACATAGCTGGCGCCGGCGAAGGGGCGATCGGGGTCGAGGGCCAAAATGGCCTCGATGGCGGCCAGTCGCAGGCGGGGATCGGGGCTGACGGCGGCCTTGGCCAGCACGGGCAGTTCGCCGCCCACGGCGTCCAGCAGACCGGGCTCGTCGCGACGGGCGATCTCGGCGACCGCGGGAATCGCCGCGGGCGAGTTGAATGTCCGGGCGACGCGATCGACCAGGTCCAGCAGTTCGGCGGTCGAGAACTCATCCAGCGGCACGGGCAGATTGTCCACTTCGCCATCGATGGCCGCCCGTTGCAAGGCGGTTTCCAGGTAGAGCTGGCGGACGCGGCTGTCGCGATTGTTGAGCCGCCAGGCATCGGCCGCCCACTGCGCGGCCACGGCCCAGGAGGCATCGTGCAGGTTGAGGGTCTGGCGGCTGAGCTGGTTGGTGGCGTCGTCGAAGGTCCAGACGTCGGCCTCGTTGTCCACGGCCAGCGGGAACTTGCGGCGTCCCTCGCTGGCGATGCGGGTCTGCTGGACCAGCAAAGTCAGGGCCTCGGTGGCCTCGGGCAGCCGCCCCACGATTTGCTCGATGGCCCGGCGGGCTTGCTGCCGCACCGTCGCATCGCCATCGGTCTCGAAGGCCGGGCGAATCAGGTAGGGCACGGCCGTCCGCTCGCCGATGCGACCCAGGACCGATGCCGCGCTGGCGGCAAGCTGGGTATTGGTCGAGGCATGCACCACGGCTTCCAGCGGAGGCACCGCCAGCGGGCCCAGCACGGTGAGCGCGTCGCGAAGGTAGCCGCGGAATCGGGCGTCGTCGGCGGTGGCCAATCGCTCCAGCAGGGGTTGAACCGCCGCATCGCCGGTCCGCCGCAATCGCCGCATGTGGAAGGCACGGACTTGGGCGTTGGGGTGATCGAGGGCGTCGATCTGGGCGGCCACAAAGTCGGCATCGGCGGCCTGCTCGGCCAGGGCCTGGTTGATGCTTTCCAGCAGGCGGGTCGATTCCGGGCGGAGGTCCGGTTGATCGGCCAGTTCGTAGAACGTGGCCATGCCCAGCGAATCGGCCAGGGCGGCGCGTTGATCGCGGTCGAGATTGGCCTCCAGCACCTGCTCAAGAAACGGCTTGCCCAGCGCGGGCCGGCCCATCGAAAGCAACGTGCGTGCCACCCGAATGGCGTTCTCGGGCGTGGCGGGTCGCGATTCCACCAGCGCGCGGATGGCCGGATCGCGATCGTCGGGCTGGGCCCACACCCCAACCGGGACCAACAGTGACAAGGCGACAGCCAGCCCAACAACCCGATGACTACAACGCATGGAAGCCGACCCCTTCGGTGCAACCGGTGGGAGAGAGTGGGGGCTGCGCCGGCCCAAGGCGCAAAGTTCTCGGCGCAGCGGCCCCTATCTCTTATATCCCGAGTTTCTGCCTCCAGGCTTCAATCTGATAGGCCACGGCCTCCGGACCCCCCGACCCATAGCTCCGCAAAGCCCGCACAGCTTGCCCAACCCCAAGGGCTTGACGCACTTCGGCGTCCATGGCGGGGTCGATGGCGGCGAGTTCCTCGGCCGAGAGGTCTTCCAGCCGGCAGCCCCGATCCAGGCACACCCGGACCAATCGCCCGACCAACCCGTGGGCGGTTCGCTGAGGGACACCCCTCGCAATGAGGGCTTCCATCAGCGAGGTGGCGTCCAGGTGGCCGCGGTCCAGCTTCTCGGCGATGGCCTCGCGCCGCAGCCGGCTGCCCGCCACCAGGGGGGCGGCCAGTTCGAGACAGGCACTCACCGTGTCGGCGGCATCAAACACCGGCGGCTTATCCTCTTGCAGATCGCGATTGTAAGCCAAGGGCAGGGCCTTGGTCAGCACCAACAGCGTCTGCAACGAGCCCACCACCCGGGCCGTCTTGCCGCGGATCAACTCCAGCACATCGGGATTGATCTTCTGCGGCATGATGGAGCTGCCCGTGCAAAACGCCTGGGGCAGCTCGATCATTTGGAACTCGCTGGTCGTCCACAGGATCCATTCCTCGGCCAGGCTGCTGAGGTGCGTGGCGATCAGGACCAGGTCGAACACAAACTCGATGGCGAAATCGCGGTCGCTCACCGAGTCCAGGCTGTTGGCCGTGACCCCGTCGAAGCCCAGGGCCTCGGCCGTGGCGGTGCGATCAATCGGCAACGTGGTGCCGGCCAGGGCCGCCGATCCCAAGGGGCAGATGTTCACCCGCCGGCGGCAATCGGCCAGCCGCTGGCGATCGCGCTCGAAGCGTTCGCAATAAGCCAGCCAGTAGTGGGGGGCCAACACAGGCTGTGCCCGTTGCAAGTGGGTGTAGCCCGGCAGAATCACGTCGCGGTCGCCTTCGCAACGGCCCACAAAGGCCGCTTGCAGGGCCAACAGCCGCTGGTCGATCTGGTCGATTGCCTCACGAACCCACAGGCGAAAATCCGTGGAGACCTGGTCGTTGCGGCTGCGGGCGGTGTGCAGCTTCCGCCCCAGATCACCCAAACGATTGGTCAGCTCGCGCTCGATGTTCATGTGAACATCTTCCAGCTCGGTGCGGAAGACGAACTCGCCGGCGGCGATCTCCTGGCCGATGCGGGCCAGCTCGGCGGTAATCCGGTCGGCCTCGTCGGCGGTCAGCAGGCCCACTTGGCCAAGCATGCGGGCGTGCGCGATCGAGCCTTGAATGTCCTGTTGGGCCAGGCGGACGTCGAAGCTCACGCTCTCGCTGAATCGCTCGACCCGCTGATCGGTGGCCTGGTCGAACACACCCGACCAGGGTTTTGCTTGGGTTGGCCGATGTTCACTCACGATGGGAAATCTTTCTCGAAACGGGGGAGGATTTCGTTCGGGGCGGACGGCCATCACTGTACTCGCAACGCTGGGGCGTCGGCAGGGGCTGGGCCGATCGTGCGGGTTGCTGGGGGGGCAAGGGATAAACGTCTCAGCTTGTCTTTCCGAAAATCTCGGCCCATGGCTCAGAGTCATGGTGGAACTAGGCCGATCTGTGATTTACTGTATTAGGGTTGCATATATTTGCGCCCGTGGCTTGGCCACATCATCCGGGTGGGACTGGATCGGCGCAGATTCGACATTATCTCCCTGACGCTTTCCGGCACCCGACCTTTGGGGCACGGGACGGATGAGCGCATTGGCGCGCCGACTCAGGACGGCTCTTCGACCGAGGTGGACCATGGCATCGTTTCCCGCATTGGTGTTCCTGAACCGGCTGCTCAAGCGACGCAAGAGCCGTCGGCCCCGCCCCGAGATGGGACAACTTCAAGTCGAACGGCTGGAAGAGCGTCAGGTGCTGGCCACCATCCTGGGCACGGGTACCGACGCCTTGCTGGGCAACACGCTGACGGATCTTGAAGGTGGTGCCACGAATGGCAACGAAGAGACCTACGACTTCGATGCGGCCTTCTTCGCGTCGACCCAAGCGACGTTTGATGGAGAAGGGGCGTTCAACCTGTTCGACAACACCGTGGGCGGAAGCACCGCCAAGTGGTGCTGCCCATCCGGTGAGCACTGGATTGGGGCCGACCTGTTCGATCCCGTGGTGCTGACGCACTTCACAATGGCCAGCAGCAACGACACGCCCGGTCGCGACCCGTTGCACTTTGTGATTGAAGGCTCGAACAATCCCGACTCGCCCAGCGGGACCAACGACGACTGGACGACCATCTTCTTTTGGGATGGCACCACGGGGACAACCAGCAACCCGGACACCGTCATCGATGTGGGCCACACCCCGTGGGAGCATCTCAATGACGGTGACTCGCCTCGGAACCAGGTGATTCTGTTCCAGGCCGGCGTTGACTTCGATATCCCCGAGGCCTTCCAGTACATCCGCTACCGGGTGATTGCGGACAATGGGGCGAATGCCAATGCCCTGGGCGAGCTGGAACTCTTCGGCCTGCGGGATGTCGACCTGACGGGCAGCCCGTTCGACGAGAACACGGTGTTCGACTCGGGCACGGTGAGCGTGCTGGACAACGACAGCTTCGGCGGCGGCGTGCCGATGTCGATTGTCGGCAACAGCAACAGCGCGTTGGGCGCATCCGTCACGGTCAACTCCGATGGGACCTTCACCTACGACGGGACCAACGCGCCCAACGTCCAGGGCCTGGGGGCCGGGCAGACCTATGTGGACACCTTCACCTACTCGGTGATCGAAGGCAGTTTGCCGCTGAACCAGGATGGGCAATTCCTGCTCAGCGGCTTCAAGCTCGGCAGCGGTGGGGGGGCGACCGATACCCAACTCAACAGCATCGCCGAGACCTCGACCATCTGGGATGCCTTGGCATTGCTGCCCACGCCCGACCCCAACTCGGTGCCCGGCGCGACTCAGGCTGGTGGCCAGACCTACAATATCACCAACTACAACCAGCACCTCGGCGGGACCGTCAACTTTGGCCGCGATACCGACAGCGGCGATTTCCCCGACGATGTGGCCTACAGCACCCTGGGGCCGGGTATCGGCGGCGACGACTTCAGCATCCGGGCGTTTGCCTACTTGGAGTTTGAAGTCGGCGGTACCTTCTCCATCATGGCCGGCAGCGACGACGGCCGCTACCTGAACCTCACCGCGGCAGAACTGACCGGTAGTAGCCCCTTTGCCGGCTTTATCGCCAAGGGCGGCCAGGATACGAACTTTGGCGACGACTTCACCATCGGCTTCAACGGCACCACGGGTCACCAA
>JBJHDE010000308.1:0-6829 GCA_050486385.1 Planctomycetales bacterium
GATGACTCACTCACCCAGGCTGGCTGGCCTCGGAAAACAGCATCTCGAAGCGGGCCCGGGTCTCGCGGGTGACCTGCCCAATGCGGTCCAGCAGCGCCCCGCCGTCGGGGAAGCCCATTCCGTGGGCCAGGATGTTCAGCCGCACCGGGTCGCTGGGCAGTTCGTCGTGGGCGGTGGGATGGGCCAACCGCAACCGAGCCTCGGTCCGCCGCAGAAAGCGATAGTTCTCGCTCAATTGGTGGGCGTGGTCGGCCGACACGTGCCCGGCGGCTGCCAGGGCGGCCAAGGCCGACAGCGTGTCGGGGTGCCTTAAACTTTCATCGGCACCCCCAAAGCGAAGCTGCAACATCTGGGTCAGAAACTCGACGTCGACAATACCGCCGGCCCCGCGTTTGATGTTCTCGGGCGAGACGGTTTGCTGCATCCGCAGTCGCATTTCGTGAATCTTGGACGCCTGATCGGCAGACCAATCCTCGGCGTAGATCACTTCGGTAATCAGCGATTGCACCCGCTGGGCCAGGGCCGGGTCTTCGGTGAAGACGCGGCTTTTCAGCAGGGCCTGCCGTTCCCAAAGTTGCCCCTGACCTTCATGAAAGTAGCGGGCGAAACCGGCCAGGCTGGTGACCGGCGCGCCGCTTCGTCCGGTGGGCCGCAAGCGGACATCGATCTCGTACAGACGGCCTAGCGGCCCCATGCGACTGGCCGTCTTGATGATCCGCTGGGCCAATTCACTGTAGAAATGCTGATTCGAAGTCGTCTGCGCCTTCCGCGACCGCCGCACGCAACGGGTGTTGCCTTCGGCCTCGTAGAGAAACACCACATCCAGGTCGCTCTGATAACTCAGTTCACGTCCGCCAAACTTGCCCATGGCCAGAATGATCAACGGGCAGGGTCGGGTGCCCGTTTCGGACTCGACGGTGGGTTCGCCGTAGCGTTCGATCAGGGCGTCGTACTCGCGACGGACGATGCGTTCCAGGCAGACTTCGGCCACGTCGCTCAGGGCGCTGGTGGTTGACTCGATGGCCTCCTTGCCGAGCAGGTCGCGGACGCCGGTGCTCAGGGTGTGGCTGTTTTTGAAGGCGTGAAGAATCGGCTCGGGATCCTCGGCGGCCCGGGTTAGCTCATACAGCTCGGCCCGCATCTGGGCGACGTTGGGCAACTGGTTGCGGAGCAGACTGTCCATCAACTCGTCGATCATGCCCGGGTTGCGAATCAGCAGGTCGCTCAGCAGCGGGCTGTAACAACACAAATCGACGTACAGTTTCAAAGCGCCCGGGTTGGTGCGAAACAGTTCATACAGCACGACCTTGCCGCCCAACGAGTCGCTGACCTTGGCCAGCCCCACCAGGGTTTGCTCGGGCGCGGGTTGCGCGGCCACGGCCTCAAGCAAGCGCGAGGCGATCGTCGCGAACATCATGCGACACCGCCGCGGGAACAGATACCGCGATCGCTCGTGCGCCAGGTCCATCAGGTGCCGGTAGGTCTGCTGGGGATCTTGAAAGGGATACTTGCCCAGCACCTCGGCAATTTTCTCGGCCGAGGGTTGCGGATCGAGCACCAGGTCGGCTTCGGGGTCCAACTCGGGATCGTCGGGAAAGGCGTCGTGCAGCAGGTGGTCCAGAATCGTGCGATTCAGGTTCTGCGCGGTCTGCAAGTCCTTGTGGAATAAGTCCAGTCCGTCCCGTCCGTCGCGGGTTTCGTAACCCAGTCGCGCGGCCAGGCGGGTCAGGGCCTCTTGGCATTCGGGCAGACGATGGGTTTGCAGGTCGAACATGAACTGCAAGCGGTGCTCGACCTTCCGCAGAAAACGATAATTCTCGTCGAGCAGCCGGCGTTCTTGATCGGTCAGCACGCCCGCTTCACACAGCGTGCTGATGGCCCGTAGCGTGTTGCCCGTGCGGAGCTTGGGCTGATCGGCGGCGTTGAGCAGTTGTAAAAACTGGATCACGAATTCGACATCGCGAATGCCGCCGTGGCCGGTTTTCACATTCCGCTGGTCGCCCTCTTGGGCGGCGCGGACTTCGATCCGCCGTTTGAGCGCCTTGATTCCAGCGATGTCGGCCAGCATCAGGTACTTGCGATAGATCCAGCTTTCCATCCAGCCCAGGAAGTCGCGGCCCAGTTCCAAGGCGCCAGCAACGGGACGGGCCTTGATGAAAGCTTGCCGTTCCCAAGTGCGGCCCACCAGATCGTAATACTGGCGGGCGGCCTCGACACTGATGGCCAACGGGCCCCGCTGGCCTTCGGGCCGCAGCCTCAAGTCCACGCGGTAGGCCTGGCCCAGATCGCTGGACTCGCTCAACAGCCGGGTGATGTCTTTTCCCAGGCGTTCGAAGAACTCGCGATTGCTGATCCGTCGCTGGGCGTTGGTCTGACCGTCGTGGTCAAACAAAAACATCAGGTCGATGTCGCTGGAGTAGTTCAGTTCCTCGCCGCCAAGCTTACCCAACCCCAGGACGCAGAACCGCGCGGGTCGCCGATCGGGACCAATCGGCGTGCCGTACTTTTGTTCCAACTGAAAGTAGGCGGCCCGCAGGGCGGCCTCGATGATGGCGTCGGCCAGGTAGGAAATCTGCCGCGTGGTCTGCTCCAAGGGCAGATTGCGGATGATATCGCCATAGCCAATCCGCAGGGTCTCGCGTCGCTTGAAGCGTCGCAGCGCGGCCGCCACGCCGGTGGGGCTGCTGAGGGCCAGCACCTCGGTCGAGAGTTCCTGGACCAGGGCTTCGCGACTGACGGGCCGACCCTGATTGATCCGCAACAGCTCGAAGCTCTCGTTGTCCGAGATCAACAGGTCGCTGAAGTATTGGCTGGTGGAGAAAATCTGCACCAAAATGCCCAAGGCCCCGGGATCGCGTTCAAACAGGCTGAACATGGCCAACGGATTGCGGCTGACGGCCACGAACCGTTCTAAATTGTTCAGTGCCATATCCGGATCGGGGCACTGCGGCAGATGGGTGGCGAGCTGGTCGCAAACCTGGCTCAGCAGATCCAGCGGAATGTTGTAGCCCGCCAACCGCTGGAGATTCGTCTGGGCCCGACGTGGGTCGGTGACACCCCAGGTGGCGAACCACGACGAAGCGTCACCCGAGTCGTCGAGAAAGTGCCGCAGTTCCATTTGATTCATGACAATCGGCGTACGGAGCGGTCGACCCGCCACGTCTCCAACCCACTGACAGCAATGGGGACCGCCACGTGTCCAAAGGATGGACCGTGGGGACGATTCCGAGTGTCATCGGGTGGGCCACGACGGAGACCAAATTCCAGCGTACGAGGATCTCTCGACGCCCAGACAGTTCCAGCGATTTTCGACCCCAACACGGCAGGACAAGCTGCATGGGGGCTCCGCTTGAACTGGCGACCTCCGCCGCACCAGTCAGGGTACCGCGCCGCGATCGTCAAGAGAAGGCATCACCTGACCTATTGGCCCGAAATCTCGATCGGCCCACCGTCCAGCGGCAGGATAAGTGGCCCTTGGCCGCGACGGATCGCGATGGTGATCTGGGGCGTGTGCGGATTGCCGTACTCGGCCAAGACTTCGGCCAAGGCCCCGGCGTTGCCAGCGGTTGGCAGGTGCTCTTCCCCGGGTCCACGTGGCCGCGTGGTGACCCACACCTTGTGGGTTCCGACCAGCCCCCCGGAAAAGTCCCGGCTGTAGTTGAGTTGGAACTGGCCGTCGGCGTCGGTCTCGGCCCAACTGGGGCGACCGTGCTCGGGTTGAAAGTGCAAGACCAAGTTTTGAACCGGCTGGCCCTTGTGAGTGACCTGGCCACGGACATGCACCAGGTCGGGGCCATCGCTGCACCCCAGCGCACCCAGCAGTAGTATCCAACTCAAGCGGCCCGCCATCGGCCTGGTCTCCCTGGGAGTCGTCATTTCAAATGTCCAGGTATCACGGATCCAGGACGGGAATCACCTCGCCGCCAGCCCGGGTGAATTGGCCGCGGTAGGCGGCAAAGTCGATGTGGTCGCTGACCCAACTTATCCGGCCGTCGACATAGGCCACCTGAACGCCGCCAGAATGCGAGCTGTGTGCCCCGCGATGGTTCCAGGTCGTGCTGTTCGGGGGAGTCGGGGCCCCGTTGTGCTCGGCACAAGTCACATAGCCCTGCGAGACGTGATGCACCCAGAAGAACTGATTCGACCCGCGATTGGGTGGCACCCAGCTATGGCTGCCCCAGTGAGCGAACTCCAGTAGCAAATACGTGTTGCTGAGCCCATCGCGAATGGCCGACTCGCGGAGTCGGCTGTTGACCCACATGATTCCGTCCATGTTGTTCTGGGTCCGTTCCGGGCAGCAGGCCCCGGTGCCGAAGTTGACCCCATAATCCTTGAACTCGGTGGCCGGTTGCACGCGGTCGGCCGAGGGGCACACGAACACCGACGGCTGGCTCTGGCTGGCCAGTTGGTTCACCGGATCGCCCGCCGGCCCGCGGTCGGGGTTGCCCCAGCTCGATTCTTCAGGAATGGCCCGGGCGTAGGCCGGTCGGGTCAGGTCGATCGAGTCGAACAGGCTCTGTTGCTCCAACTGAGGCAAAATCGCCACCGGCCAGCCAAAGTGCCCCCAGGGCACGCTGCCGCTATTGGGGTCGCGCCAGCCATTGGGAAAGCTGTTGTTGCCATTCATCGGCCCAAAGCTGCCCGGTGGGAACACCTTAAGCTGGGTCTCGTAGTTGCGAATCGCCAGGGCGATGTTTCGCATGTTGTTGGCACATTCCACCCGCCGAGCGGTTTCGCGGATGCGATTGACCGCGGGGAGTAACAGGCTCATCAGGATGCCAATGATCGTGATGACCACCAGCAGTTCGATCAGTGTGAACCCTGCCGTAGCGCGCTGCCGCATTGCCTGGATCCTCCGAACACAATGGCTTGCGATTCGGTGAGGTCGCAGGCTCCCACGCCCAGCGCCTCGACATATCGACTCCCTCAACACCCCAGCGGATGCCTGCAAAAGCTGCGAGATGTGTTGCCAGAAGCCTGGCGGCTTTGCGTGCGGTGTCCGAGGGAAACCGCGCCCAGTTGCTTTTGCAGGGATCCGTATGCGTTCAGGCGTCCGCGATTGCTCAAAGAATCGCCGGACGGTTCTCGGTCGTTGGATTGCAGGGTCGCGCGTTGTCCCATTCGCGACACTTGCGGACTGTTGGACGCACCAACAAGCAGGCCGCATTCTGGCGCTGTGGGGATCAGAGCCCCCCCTGCCTATGCGGCACTCGCAAGTGTAAGCAGGTTTTGGGGGCCTTGCCAAGTCGGCGGTTTGCCCCCTTCCCAAAAATTCATCGCGACGGGACGGGGGTGGCCAGTTCCGCGAAGTTTTTGAGCATCGCCAGCCCCCGGGACTGGCTTTTCTCAGGGTGGAACTGGGTGGCGAACAGGTTGTCGCGCCAGATCATCGAGCAGAAGGGCTCGGGATACTCGGTCTCGGTGGCGATGACCGTGGGGTCCTGGGGCACGACGTAGTAGGAGTGGACGAAGTAGACGTCGGTGCCTTCCTTGAGACCGGCCAGCAGCGGGGCCGGACGGCGGATGCCGAGCTGATTCCAGCCCATGTGCGGTAGCTTATAGCCGGCGGGCACCAGGAACCGCACGACCTCGCCGGGGATGACCCCCAGGCCCTGGTGCTGGCCGTCCTCGTAGCTGGTGTCAAACAGCAGTTGCAGGCCCAGGCAAATGCCCAGGAACGGCTTGCCGCCGTCGATGGCCGCCAGAATGGGATCGACCAGCCCCCGCTCGCGGAGTTCCCGCATGGCATCGCCAAAGGCCCCCACGCCCGGCAGCACGACCCGCTCGGCCTGGGCGATGGCGGCCGGATCGCTGGTCACGGTTGCCAAGTGGCCGACCCGCGCGAAGCCTTTCTCCACGCTGCGCAGGTTGCCCATGCCGTAGTCGATAATCGCGATCATGCTGCCTCGATGACGCCCTGAAGAGCTGGACCCACAAACAAATTTGACCCGACGGACAGTTTACGAATCGCTGGAAAGAATTGAAGTGGTCGTGGGGTCGCAGGGTGGTCGAACAGTCCGCACGGGTCCCCTTGCGTCATCAAAAAAAATGTGCCACTGCTTGCTAGCAAGCAGTGCGATATGCCGATCGACGTTGATTAGTCGAGTCAAAGCGCAAGCATTCGAGGCAACGTGGACTGTTTCCAACACTGCTTGCCAGAAGGCAAGCAGTGGCACACCCGTGGGATGCTTGGCTCATGAGAGCAATCCGCACGGGTCCCCTTGCTTCATCAAAAAAGTGTGCCACTGCTTGCTGGCAAGCAGTGCGATAGGCTCTTCGATGTTGATCAGTCGAGTCAAAGCGCAACCATTCCAGGCAACGTGGACTGTTTCCAACACTGCTTGCTGGCAAGCCAGCAAGCAGTGGCACACCCGCGGGATGCCTGGTTCATGAGATCATCTCACTGCCAGCAGAGCCTGAAGCCTTTTCGCTATCACACTTTACGTCCGACAGGGCTTGCGGGATAGTCTCTAAGAATTCCCGTTCTCGTGGTGCCGCAAACTCGCATCACCCGGCTCTGCCACCAAACACCAGTTCCCACAAGGGCGGAACGAACACAATCAGCCCGATCACCACCGAGCCCAGGGCCGCCACCAGCACCGCGCCGCTGGCGATGTCCAGGGCATTGCGGATGTTGGGATCGTAGGTCGTGGTGATGGCTCGGGCGAGGTCGGTAGCGTCGCAGTGGACTCCTCAGCGACGGGTCGCGACGCCGATGGCCCCGGCGACGATCGCCAACACGGCCAGCACGATCAGGATCTCGAGCAGTGAGGCTGCAACGCGCACGCGGCGAGTCGTCATGCCGCCATCGTCCGGGATGCTCGACCGG
>JBJHDE010000309.1:0-6827 GCA_050486385.1 Planctomycetales bacterium
CACCAACCGCTTCCGCTCATCACGGCTCATCGAAATTGTCTCCATGGCATCCTCCTATTGGAGGATGCCACGGGACATTTCTATTGGTCGCTTAAGGGGACATTTCTAATGGCGCGTTACACGACTCGTGGGGTGAGCCCCCCATCGGGCCTGGGCCAGAATCCGACCAAACTGGCACACGGGCAATTTGCGGGCTATAGGTGAGATAGCGATATCGCCCGCGATGCCCATCCCATGGGGAGTCACGTGGCGGACGTCGCCTGTGCTTGCTTAGCCAGTCCCCGTGGCCCTAACCGGACGGCTTGTTGTGGTTCGATGGATGTTTCTGGCCGGCCTGATGCTGGCAATGCCCAGTTGGCTGAACGCGGCGGGTTCGCCCCAGGCGGCGGTTGCGGCCCTGGTCGCCGCGTTTCCCGAGACCGACACCGAGTTTCGGGCCACCTCCGAGGATCAGCCCGATGACGCAATCGTGGCCGTCGAGGCCGCCTTCCGCGATGCCCGCGAACGCATCCAGGCGATTCCCTTTCCCGAAGCTGGCCGACGGGCCAACGACCTGTTGGCGGCCCTCGAGCACCTGATCGTCGCGCGGGGCCACCTCGAACGGCGCTTGGATACCGTGCTCGCCAGCCGCCACCGTTTAGACGCCGTCCGCCAGGCGGACGAAGGCCAAACCCCCGGCGATCAGCCCATGGCCACCGTGGCCGGCTACCTGCGGGCGACGCACCGCTTGATTGAGTTGTCGGGCCGGGTCCACGAGCATGTCCGGGCCAGCGTGAATCACGTGACGCTGGGGCTGGCCGGCTTTCCCCGCGAACGGGAGCGGATGGTCGCGCTCATGCAGCGGCTCGGCAGTCGCGAAGGGGCCACCATTCTTGCTTATGCCTTGGTCGACCCGCCGGCCGAGACGTTCAACAACGCGCAGCCGGCTTCGTTGACTACCAAGCGAGCCATCTTGCAGCTCATTCGGCATACCCGGCAGGTAGATGCTTTGCCGATGTTGGCCGATGCCTTGTTCGAGGGCGAGCTGCCGCCTTCGCTGAGTCTGGACGTGGCCCAGACCATTCTGGCGGTGGGCTTGCCGCAAGAACCCGCGGCCGAGCAGAGTTCGACGTTGAGGGATCCGCCGCTTCTGCCCAGCGAGCTGAGCGAGCAACTTCGTCGCTTGCCCACCCAAGCCCTGAGCCCCACCGAGCGGGTCGACCGCGATCGCCTGCTGCGGCAACTGACGCAGATCCAGAACGAGGGCCTGCCCGCCCGGAGTCTGCGTGTCGGTCGCCACGAGATTCGGCCGGGCGACTGGCTGCTGATCCGCAATCCCTCGCCGTATAACCTGTTCACCAACCTTAGCCCCGGATTGTTTACGCATGTGGGCATCGTGGCCGAGCAGTTCGACGCGCGGGGTCGCCGCCGCTTGGTGGTCGTCGAGATTCTGGAACAAGGCACGCGGATCCTGGCCTCGAATGTGGACGCCTATTTGCAGGTGACCTTGAACTACGTGTTCTTGCGGCACCGCGATCCCCGGGTGGCCCGCAAGATGGCCGAACGGGCGGCCGAGGCGATTGGCCGACCCTGCCGCTTTGACCTGGCCTTTCAACTGGACGGGGTCGAGCGTCTCAAGAACCACCCGCTGGCCGACGTCAAGATCGAGACCTACTGTGCCGGCATTCTGCTGCTGGCCGCCCAGGAGACCGGCCTGGCCCGCGAGCGTTTCTTCCCGCTGCCCGAAGTGCCCCGCAACCAACTGGTCATCGAAAACCTGCATCGCATGGGCATGGCCGTGGGCTCGACGTTGGTCACGCCCACCGGGCCGCTGTTTGCCCAAGACATGGAGTTGGTCGGCCGCCGCGAGACGCTGTTCGATCCCTCGCGCGAAATCGAACAGGCCGTGTTCGACCACTTTGCCGGGCGGATCATCGAACGCACCGTCCACCCGCGGGCCAACCTCTACCAGAACCTCAGGCAGCGGCTGGCCGAGATGAGTCGCGATAACCCACGGCTGGCCGAAGTGCTGGCGCAGCTCAACAACGTGGATGCCGAGACCGATCTGGCCGCCGCCAGCCGCGCCGCCGCCGTGGTCGAGGCCCTGGACGAAGTGGCTTATGGTCAAAGTGCCTGGTACCGCGCCACCACCGAGGCCTTCCGCGCTGGCCCCCGCGACTGGATGACCCAACAGGGCTTGGACTCCGCCCAGATTCGGGCCATCGAACGGCGCCGCGACAGCCAATCCGAACTCTGGGAAGCTTGGCAGGCCCGCCAGCTCTCTCCGCTGCAATTGCAAGACGCCCTGATTGAACGCGCCATCAGCATCGGTCGCGAACAGGTCGATGGCCGGTTCTTTCGGGCGAGTGAACCGACCGATTGAGCCACATGGCCCACTCTTATCGGATTGGTATCACACGACCGATGGGCTGTGAACACCCATGTGCTCACCCACCGCGGCGGTTGCTGCAAATCGACGCAGCGCGATGCACGATTGCCCAAAAACAAGGCGTTTCGAGGGGGAATTGCGTGGTCAACCGGGGGTGAAAAAGCCGAACCTCGGGCCAGGGAAACATTTGCAAACAGTCAGCGGTTGCGTATACTCCAATCGTGAGCTGCATGTGGTAAGCCTCCCGAAGCTTAGCCGTGGCTCACACCGCTTAGCATCGAGCAAGAACGACGATCTGCATGTCCGATTTCTTTCCATGTTCAGGGGATTCGGGTTCACTTCCGCCAGCGTGCTTAGCCGCCAACGCGACTTCATCGCCCAGGTAACGCGACTTCGTCGCCCAGTAATTGCGACCTTGTCGCCCAGGTAATGCGACCTTGTCGCTCCGGTGATGACCGCAAGCCAACGTTGTGGACCTCTGCCCCGTTCCAATCGGACTTCAGCCTCGGGCCCCCCTTGATTGATGCATGGCGGCTTTCGGTTGGGGCAGCCGACCGATCCACCGGATCGTCCCGATGACCGCGATTTCTCGCGCGGGTGCCTCGTGAGTGTGTTTGAGCAGGTTCTGACGACCTGACGCTGGGCGAAATGTGCGCTCGCGTGGGTCGTGTTCGTTGCCTCTCCTCGCGAGTCTGTCAGATGCCAGCGGTCACCACCACCGAGCAACTGCTCGGGATTGTTCAGAAAAGTGAACTCGCCACCCGCGAGCAACTCGACGCCTTCGTCGAGAAACTCCGTCAAGACGGTCCACTGCCGCGCAATCCTCGCGACCTGGCCACGGCCATGGTCCGCGGCGGCCTGATCACGCAGTTTCAGGCCAAGCAGTTGCTGCAGGGCAAGTGGCGGGGCTTTTTCATCCTGGGCAAATACAAGTTGTTGCGGTTGTTGGGCGCCGGCGGTACGGCCCGGGTTTACCTGTGCCAGCATCTGGGGCTCGATCGCCTGGTGGCCTTGAAGTTCTTACCGTTACAACCCGATTCCGACGGGCAGGCCATTAAGCGGTTCTTTCGCGAAGCCCGGGCCGTGGCCTCGTTGAATCACCCCAACATTGTGCGGGTGTTCGATATTGACCGCGCCGACAAACTGCACTTCATGGTCCTGGAGTATGTCGACGGCCCCAATCTGCACGAGCTGGTCCAGCGGCAAGGCGTACTGGATATCATTCAAGCCGCCAATTTCATTCGGCAAGCCGCCGAGGGCCTGAAGCACGCTCACGAGCACGGCTGGATTCATCGCGACGTCAAGCCCGGCAATCTGCTGGTCGACCGCAGCGGGGTGGTCAAGCTGCTGGACTTGGGTCTGGCCCGCGTGTTCAGCCACGAAGCCGGCGACGTGACCATGCACGAAGTGCGTGGCGTGGGCCTGCTGGGCACGGTTGATTACATCTCGCCCGAGCAGGCCGTGCGGAGCAACGAATGCGACATCCGCGCCGACATCTACAGTCTGGGCGCGACGTTCCGGTATTTGCTCACCGGGCGACCGCCCTTCGATTCCGATGCCCCAGTGACCAACAGGCTGTTGTGGTTGCAGCTTCGTGAACCGCCCCCGGTGCGGCAGCTCCGCCCCGAGATTCCCGCCGAGATGGAATTCGTCATCAATCGCATGATGGCCAAAGATCCCGAGGCGCGGTTCCAAACTCCGGCCGAAGTCGTCGAAGTGTTGAACTACTGGAACCCCGCCAAGGCGCCGCAAACCGCTATGGCTGCGCACGCCCGGGGCGGCCAACCGGGATCGAGCTATCCCGGGTCGGGCGATGGTTATCAACCGCCCAGTTGGAACGAAATGGGCCGGGCCGCCGCTGCCACAAACTACCCTGAAGAGTCGTCGACGCTGGCTCCCTCGGAGCCCACCTTTCCGACCTTCGCTCCCAATCCAACAAGTTCCAACGGTGTTAGCAGTGCCCAGTTGAGTTGGGCCGAACTGACGCGACCCTACACGGGCGAAGGCCATGCCTCGGCCTATCCCGCCATGCCGGCCGCGGATGGGGGCACGGCATCGCAGATGCCCACCGGCGCCGAGATCGACGACGAAGACGTCCTGGCCAGCGAAACCGCCGTGCTGCAGTGGCGGGGGGCCTCGCTCAACTCGCAGGCCCACCGCACAAGCTGGGACGGCTGGGCCCGACTTCGCGAAGGCGACTGGTCCGGCCTGCGGGCCAGCTTGGGCCACATGCCCACCTGGCTGATGGTTTCCATCTTTGTCGGTGGCTGGGTCTTGGCCGCCAGCGCGCTGGTCGCCGTGCCACTGATGATGAGCACCACCCGGGGCGGCGACCAGGCACAGCCTCCGCCGGCGGCTGGTGTGGTCAGTCAAGATGCAACCGAATGAGTCTCTATCGAATGAGACTCGACTGACTGTGTGCCGTGTGGAACGTGTGATGCCGGTCAACGAATCCCGGTGTGTTCACAACAAGCGGTCCGAGTGATCCTCTCTTCATGTGCCTTCAGCGTATGACTCCTGCCGGGGCGTTGCTCTGGTCCTTCTTGTCTTGTTTTGGGATCGTGGTTCCATGATCGTCTCGAAGACCTCGCTGGTGCGATTGGTTGGTGTCGTGGGGTTTCTGGCCGTGCCAATGGGCGTGGCCTCGGGCCAGGAGTCCGCCGATCTGGCGGCGCTCGAGCAGCAGCTTGCCGAATTGCGGGCCGATACCAATACGCTGTGGACCGTGCTGGCCGCCATCCTGGTGATGTTCATGCAACCGGGCTTCGCCATGCTTGAGGCCGGGTTCACGCGGGCGCGGAATGTTTTGAACATTCTGATGAAGAACCTGATGGACTTTTCGATGGCGGCCATCGCCTTTTGGGCCCTGGGCTTTGCCATCATGTTTGGCGGTGGGACCACCGGGTTCTTTCAAGGTTGGATTGGCGGCGAGCTGTGGTTCTACGCGCCCGAGACCGGGCAGGCCGCAGCCTTCTTGCTGTTTCAGACCGTGTTTGCCGGTACGGCGGCCACCATTGTCAGCGGGGCCATGGCCGAGCGCACGCGGTTTCTGTCGTACATTTTGTTCTCGGTGGTGCTGACCGCCGTGATCTATCCGATTTACGGCCACTGGGCCTGGGCCAGTCTGCTGGATGAGAGCAATCCCGGCTGGTTGGAGAATCTGCCCAATACCTTGGGGCTGCCGGCCTTTCACGATTTCGCCGGCAGCACCGTCGTCCACTCCTTGGGCGGTTGGGCCGCCCTGGCCGGTGCCCTGATTCTGGGCCCGCGGATCGGAAAATTCGTAAACGGCCAGATTCAAGGCATTCCCGGTCATAACATGCCGCTGGCCGTGCTGGGTGTGTTCATCCTGTGGTTCGGCTGGTTTGGTTTTAATGCCGGCAGCACGACCCAGGTCGATGGCACCACCGGTGCCGGTGTCGAGAACTTTGCCACCATCGCGCTCAATACCAATCTGGCCGCCGCCGCTGGCGTGCTGGTGGGTGTATTCACCAGTTGGCAATGGTTTGGCAAACCCGATCCAAGCTTCGCAATCAACGGCGCGCTGGCCGGCCTGGTGGCCATCACCTGCCCCTGCAACGACGTCAGCCAGTTGGGGGCGATTATGATCGGCGGCATCGCTGGCGGCTTGGTCGTGCTGTCAGCCGTATCGTTTGAAACCCTGGGCATCGACGATCCCGTGGGCGCCATCAGCGTGCATGGGGTCTGCGGAGCCTGGGGCACGTTCTCGTTCGGCTTGTTTTCAATTTCCAACGGCCTGTTCTACGGGGAGGGCCTGGGACAACTGGCCAGCCAGATGCTCGGAATCGCGGCCGCCTTTCTGTGGGTGTTTCCCACCAGCATGTTGCTGTTCGTGTTCCTCAAGACCAATCTCAAGCTCCGCGTCAGTGCCAAGGTCGAACGCGAGGGCCTGGACGTTCATGAACACGGCCTGACCGGCTATCCCGTGCAATGGGTCGTGACCAGCGCGCGGGGTTATGGCCCGGCCTTGGTGCCCAGCTCGACCATGCCCATGGCCCCCAGCCAAATGCCGACCTCGGCCGGCGGACCAACCTCCCACGGCCTGCCACCCAGCGATATGCCCCAACAACAACACCCGCCCACGAGCCGACCCAAGTGAGATTGGCAACCGGATTCGGCAAAATCGTTCTGGGCGGAGGCCACGCTACGGACATCTCTCGGCCAACCACCATCAATCGCACCCGGGCCCACGGCCACGGGCTCAGAGAACGACCCCCTTGGGGTCGAAATCCGCTTTCGGCTCTGAAGGAGCCGCTCTCCTAGCCCAGGGCAACGTCCTGGGCATGGGTCCTGGGCTGGACGGCTGCCACGCAACGGACATCTCTTGGCCGACCAATATCATCGGCCAACCAAAATCCTCGCACCCGGGCCCACGGCCACGGGCTCAGAGAACGACCCCCTTGGGGTCGAAAACCGAATTCGGCTCTGAAGGAGCCGC
>JBJHDE010000310.1:0-6827 GCA_050486385.1 Planctomycetales bacterium
GCCCCGGCGCGATCCCAGCTCGAATGGCGTTGCACGTGGTCGATGCCCGCGGCCACCATCGTGGCGTAGCGTTCGGGGTCGTGGGTGGCCAGGTCGGCGGCTTCGTGCAAGATGGTGGCCAGCCGCTCGGCCATCGCGGTAAACAACCGCAGGTGACGCCGCTGCTCCAGGCGATCGGGGTGGCCGCCGAGTTTATCGTACTTCGCGGCGTTCAGGGTGTGCCAATCGTCCAACAGGCTCACCAGGTCATCGTCTTCGCGAAACAGGTAGCCGCTGGCCAGGGCTTCGGCCGGGTGATACGCCTCGGCCCGCGTGGCCACACTCGGAGTGAACGCGGCACTGGTGCGGTCGGGCACAATCTGCCCGGTCAGGCCACCGGTCGCACGGGCGATGGCCGGCGTTCCCGCCAAGGCCATCTCATTGGCCGAACCATAAGGTTCGTAATACGAAGGCATCAGGCCAAACGAAGCCGCACGCACCGCCTGGTGATAGGCCTCATGGAACGGAAACGGAAAGACCAACACCCGACCCTGGGCCTCGGGTCGTTCGGCCAGCCGCTGCAAGAACACCAGTCCCAGCGGGCCCTCATCGCCGGGATTCGGGAAGAACAGGAACTGGCCCTCGCCCTGGCCGTCGAGAAATCGCTCGACCGCCCAGGCGGCTAGGTCGAAGCCTTTTTGCCGTGGATCGTCGCGGCCGCCAATGACGAACCACGGCGACCTCTGGCTCACGGCCTGTTGCAGAAAGGCGGCCGGATCGCCCCACATCCGCCGCGATCCCGCGCCCGCCGGATCGTTCGACTTGGCCAGGCGATCGGTCAACAGTTCCAGAAACCGCTGGCGTTGGTCGTTCTTCCAGGCCAGCAGCTTTTTCGGGCGAACCGCGCGGGCCTCGGTCAGCACGTCGCACGGCAAATGCGGCGCCGAGAACGGGCCGTTCTCAATACCCATCACCCCTCGGCGGCGGAGCAACGATTGCAAATGGCGGGCGAACACCGTGTTTTGCAGTGGGTCCTCGGTCAGCTCTTGGGCGTAGCCTCGCGAGACCGTCAGGATCGGCCCATCCAACAGATGGCCGGCTCGTTGCAGCACCGTCTCGCCCTCGACGGTCGGCGATTCGATGCCGACTTCCCATAGATCGCTGTCGGAAAGCGGAGCGTCGTAGCTGTTGTGCAGTAGCAGGTTCAACCGGTGATCGATGCGGTCGCTGGCCAACGGCAAGGCCGCCGTGGCGGCTTGCCAGTCTTGCATCAACACGCCCCAACGCTCGCCTGGGGCCAGCATGGGCAACAGTTTGCTGACCGCCGCGCCGAAGATCAGGGCATCGCGCAGCAAGGTGCGATCGGCACCCACGCCCTCATCCGCCACATCGTAGGGATGCCGGCGACCGGCGAAGATTTGCGAATTGGCCGGCTGAAGAAAGTACCAACTGGCATCTTCCAGGTACCGCAGCACGCGGACTTCCAGCGGCTGACCCAAATGGCTCAGCCAGACGCTTCCCAGATACTGCGTGCGTTCGCGAATGGCCTTGGTCGGCCGCAAACGTCCATGCCAGGGGGCCACGGCCAGGGTGGGACGGCGACTCGCCCGGGCCAAGGCGGCTGGCAGATGACGCATCACCGGCGTGATGCCGCCACACGGGGCATAAGGCGATTCGTAGGCGATGATGGCAACGCGATCGATCATGCTGGTCCTACGGGATCGCTCTCCCTGGGCGTATTCGCAAACGACACCCCATTCGTAAGGTGTTCGGGCAATGCCCACCGCCCGGCGGCCGGGACCTTGCCACCTAAGCCTAGAGCGCCCCCAACCTCCGGCGCACGGTCGTGCGGTTTCCTGGGCCGGCTTGCCGGGCGGATGGCAACGCTTGTGCCGAATGCAGCCGACAATTCCGCTCGACGAATCGCTGCCGATCGGGCAAGGCCTCGGATATGGGGTATCTTTGATTAGGCTCGCTCTCAGACTGGCCCGCCCGAGCAGCCACAAATCGCCCCACATCCCGGAGGAACTCCCATGAGCCGACCCCATTTCGTGCTGAGCGTCGATGCCCAGGTCGAAGGCAGCCGCGGCCGTTGGCGATTTCGCCTGGGGCCCACCGATGGCCACGCCCCTTGGGAGGTGGCCGATCGCGAATCGGTCGACGAGTTCGACGCCCCCGAACGCCTGGAACTGCTGGCCCTGGTCCGAGCCCTGGAAGCCCTGGACGAACCCAGCCATGTGACCCTGGTGGGAGCCAGCAGCCACGTGCGTCGCGGGTTGATGGTGGGACTCGACGAGTGGCCCAACCACGATTGGTGCTGGGAGAGCTTTGGCCAGATGGTGCCCGTCCCCCACGCCGATCTCTGGCGACGTGTCGAACACGCCCGGCGGTTCCACCGAATCGATTGCCGTCACCGCTTTCCGCGGCTGCCCCACAGCCGGGACGGTCACCGAACCATCTATTCTGGCCGATTGAATGCTTGAGTCGGACCCCGCGAACGGATAAAACAGGATTGATGCGTTAAGCCGCTCTCTCCTGGCAAGGGTGTCCGACGATGGTTCGTGCAATAGCTCTGCTGGTGCCCGTCAGCTTGATGGCGGTCGTGGGAGCGTGGGCCGACGAGGCCGAAGCGCCGTCATTCAACAACGATGTGATTCCGGTCCTCACCCGACTGGGCTGCAATGCGGGCGGATGCCACGGCAAGTTGGCCGGCCAGAACGGCTTTCGTTTGTCGCTCCGCGGCTATGCCCCCGAGTTGGACCATAAATGGTTGACCCGCGAATTCGCCACCCGGCGGATCGACACCGTTGAGCCTGAGCGGAGCCTGCTGCTTCGCAAAGCCGTGGGCGATCTGGCTCACGGCGGTGGCCAACTGACCCAGCCCGACAGCCGGGCCTATCAAGTGCTGGTCGACTGGATTGCCGCCGGCGCCCCGGGTCCCCAATCCGAGGAGCCCGCGGTCGAGCGAATCGAAGTCGCCCCCCAGGCGGTGGCCGTTCGCCCCGGCGCGTCGCAATCGCTGGAAGTCACCGCGGTGTACGATGACGGCTCTCGCCGGCCGGTCACCTGGCTGGCCCAATTCGAATCCAATGACCCCTCGCTGGCGACCGTCGACGAACATGGCACGGCGAGTCTGGTTCGCAGCGGCGAGACGGCGGTTCGGGTGAGCTTTGCCGGTCACGTTGAGGCCGTGTTGCTGTCGGCCCCCTACGAGCACGACTTGGCCGACAAGCCCATGCCCGAGCCCCAGGGGTTTATCGATCAACACGTCTTTGCCAAGCTCCAGGCCCTGAGGATTCCCGCTTCGCGGCGGACCACCGATGACGAGTTCGTCCGCAGGGTGTTTCTGGACACCATCGGCACGCTCCCCACGCCCGAAGAAGTCGACGCCTTTCTTGCCGATACCGCCGACGACAAGCGGGCCCGGCTGATTGACGCACTGTTGGCACGCGACGAGTTTGTCGATCACTGGACCATGCTGTTGGGCGATCTGTTTCAGAATCGCCGCGAGCGGGATCACGACGTCCGCGGCGATGGCTGCGTCGAGCGGTTCCACACTTGGCTCCGCGAACGGGTCGCCAACAATACCAAATGGCCCGATCTGGCCCGTGAGGTGCTCACCGCCGAAGGGGCCAATACCGAGAATCCAGCCGTCGGCTACTTCATTGTGGGACTGGGCACCAAGCGGAATCCGGCCGAAAGCGACATGGCCGACAACGTGGCCCAAAGCTTTTTGGGCACCCGCATTGGTTGCGCCCGCTGTCACAATCACCCGCTGGAACGCTTCACCCAGGACGACTACTACCACTTTGTCGCGTTCTTCTCGCGGGTGTCGCTCGATCGGCAGAAGCCGGACGATGGCCCCACGACGCTGGCCCTGATGCCGCCGTCGGCCGGGCAGACTCTGCAGCGAATTGGCAAGCTGGAAGAGCAACTTGCCGAGGCCCGCGAGAAAGACGACGAACCCGAAATTGAACGCAAGCAGAAAGAACTGGAACGCGCCCGCGAACAGTTTGAGCACCAGAAGCAGGAACCCGCCCAGGTGCGGCAACCGCGGACCGGCGCCCAACTGCCCCCACGTCCACTGGACCGTGCCGAGCTGCCCGAGGCCCCCAACGGCGATCCGCGGGTGCTGCTGGTCGATTGGATGACCGCCCCCGACAACAACGAGTTTTGGGGCGCGATCGTCAATCGGGTCTGGAAACACTACCTGGCCGTCGGCCTGGTGGAACCGGTCGACGATCTTCGGGCGACCAACCCGCCCAGCCATCCCGAGCTTTGGCGCGAATTGATCAACGACTTCCAGGCCAGCGGCGGCGACCTGCGGCATTTGATGCGGCGGATTCTGAACTCGCAAACCTACCAACTGGCCTCGACCACACTGCCCGAGAATACCACCGACGAACGGTTCTACTCGCACTACTATGTCCGCCGACTGCCGGCCGAAGTGCTGATGGACGCCATCGCCGCCGCCACCGGCGTGCCCGACAGCTTCCCCGAGCGCGAAGGCCCGCTGCGAGCCATTCAACTGCCCGGCCCCATCGTCAAGAACGACTTTTTGCACACCTTCGGGCGTTCGCCCCGGGTGACCGCGTGTGCCTGCGAACGTAGCGGCGAGGTCACGTTGCCGCAGTTGCTCAACCTGCAAAACGGCGATAACGTGCTCGAAAAGATTGCCTCGCCCGAGGGCCGGCTGCACGGCCTGCTCAAACAGCACAGCGAGCCCGAACCGATTGTCGAGGCCCTGTTCCTGGCCACGCAGAGCCGGCGTCCCAGCCCGACACAAAAGCAGGCAGCTTTGAGCCTGGTTTCCGAGGCCCCCTCTCTGCAAGAGGGGCTGGAGGACTTATTCTGGGCATTGATCAACAGCAAGGAGTTTTCCTTCAACCACTGAGTCTACCCCAAGGGACTTGCTCCGCGATGCCCACGACCGTTGGCCTGTTCGTCCCGTGCTACATTGACCAACTCTACCCCGATGTCGGTCTGGCGACCGTTGAATTGCTGGAACGCTTCGACTGCCGCGTCGAATTCCCCGAGGCCCAGACCTGCTGCGGCCAGCCCATGGCCAATGCCGGCCTGACCGACTATGCCCGGCCCCTGGCCACCCGCTTTGTCGAGATCTTCAAGTCCTACGACTACGTCGTCTGCCCTTCGGGCAGTTGCACGGCCATGGTCCGGGCCCACGACAAGGAAAACTGCGGCCAGGATCCCGACTACCAGGCTCTGCGGCCCCGGGTGATGGAACTGGTTGAGTTTCTGACCACGGTGCTGGGTGTTGAGCAGGTCGAGGGAATCGCGTTTCCGCACAAAGTGGGACTCCACCAAGCCTGCCACGGGCTGCGGGAACTGCGATTGGCCCAGAGCAGCGAACTCATGGCCCCGGGCTTCAGCCAGGTCCGCGGGTTGCTCGAAGGCATCGAGGGGCTGCAACTGGTCGACCTGGAACGGGTGGACGAGTGCTGCGGCTTCGGCGGGACCTTCGCCGTCAGCGAAGAGGCCGTCAGTTGCATGATGGGGCACGATCGCATCAACGATCACCTGCGGGCCGGGGCCGAGGTGATCACCAGCCTGGACATGAGCTGCTTGATGCACATGGATGGACTGATCCGCCGCCAGAAACTGCCTCTGGCCGTGATGCACGTGGCCGAGATTCTGGCCGGACGGCCCGCTCCGGTGCTGGCTTAAAAAACCGGGCGAATCCAGCCTCTCGCGAAGTGGGGGGTCTCCCACTATGCTGGGCTAGGCGCCCTGGGGCAATTGCCCAGGGAACGCCCGCGGGTCCTGGCCCTCCGTAGTGTGGCTGTGTGCCATCGGGCACGGACTCCGGGCGCGTGCCGACTACGTTGTGTCATGGGCCAATGACGAGCCCCCCCTCGGGACACGATCGATGTTCAGTCCAGCCATCTTCCAGGTCGATTTAATCCGCAACAGCCGGCGGCCGCGGCACTTCATCATTCGGACCGTCTTCGCGTCCGTGATCCTGCTCATCATGGTCGCCCTCTATCAGGAGTCGTTCCGCTACGTCGGGCCCGGCGGCGAGCGGGCGGCCATGGCCCAGTTCGCGGCCATGTTCTTGATGACCCTGGCCTGGATTCAGCTCCTGTGCGTGTTGCTGATTACGCCCGGACTGACGGCCAACATCATCTCGGAAGAACGCCAACGGCGGACCATTGACTATCTGCTGACCAGCGAGCTTTCCAGCAGCGAGATCGTGCTGGGCAAGCTGGCCGCGCGGCTGGCCTACCTGGCCCAGTTTCTGTTCGTAAGCCTGCCAGTGCTGGCGATTCTGCAGCTCATGGGCGGCATCGAGATGCTGACCTTGATTCAGGTGTTTCTCATCAGCCTGAGCACCATGATCGTAACCGCCTGCGGGTCGCTGGTGGTTTCGCTCAACAATGCCCGCACGGCGAATGCGATTTCGGCCAGCTATCGCCTGGTGATCTTTGCCATTGTGGGGCCGTTCCTGCTGTCGTGGCTGGTTCTCATGATGATGGCAAGTCTTTGGTACATGCAGGGCCCGCCGGCCTGGCTGAACGAAGCGTTTGTGTACATCTACTGGACCCTGCTGGTCTGGAACCCGATTGCGACCCTGGCTCCCAACGAGCTTTATTACATGTCCATGGTGGGCGGGTCGCCCGACGGTTGGTTGAGCCTGGAGCGCACGCTGTGGATGATGGCCTATCATGCGGTCATTTCGCTGGCGTGCGTGGCTTGGGCGATTTGGCGGTTGCGGCCGGTTGCCACGACCACCCAGGTTGAAGTCCCCAAGCAGGCCGCCAGCTCAGTCCCGCCCCGCTGGCGGTTTCGACTCAGCAGGAAACCCGATGCCAACCCGATGATCTGGAAAG
>JBJHDE010000311.1:0-6819 GCA_050486385.1 Planctomycetales bacterium
GCCCTGGAGCATGCTGCTCCACAGCGGATCAGCGACCTCCTGGGTCTGCTCCAGTTTGCGGCGGTAACGAATGAACTGATCGGTCCCGAACAAGGCCGGCAGCTCCACCGGACGAAACCGCTTGACCTCGGCGGTGCAGTCGTAGGGGCTCAACACCTCATCGGCAATGCGACGGAATTCGGCCGCCCGGTCGGCCTCTTTCTCCGAGAGTTCATCAAACTCCTGGACCAGGCGCGCCGCGTCGACGTGGGCGACCGACATCTCGGGAAACACGCTGGGCATCTTGGTCAGCAAGTCGATATCGCGATCATATCCGGCGTTCAGCACCAGCAAGTTCTGCGAGGCGGCCACGCTGGCGATCTGTCGAAACTGCTCCAAGGGAAAAGCATAGAGCAACTGGTCGGAGTGGGTGCGAACCTCGCCCAGGGTCATGCGGCCTAACGAGGTCTCGATCGGCAGCCAATCGATCATGATCTCGTAAAACTCGTCATCATGCAGGGCCAGCAGTTTGATCGCCTCGCGGTGAATGGCAATCAGCTTCTGCAACCGCTCGGGGTCGTGTTCACTCAAGCGCACCAGATAGCCCCGCAGCGCCAACGCCAGGCTCTCGCGGGCCTCGTCCAATTGTTCATCGTCGTGAAAGGCCTCGCGACTGGCCGTGGGCCGCAGGTCGTCGGCGTTGAGCACGCACCGCACAAAGAACGCCCAGTCCGGCAGCAGATCGTCGGACTGCTCGCTGAGCAGGATATTCTTCAAATACACCTGGTGCCGGCCTCTGCTGGCCGGATTGGGCGAGTAAGGCAACACAAAGGCCACGCCCCGGATCCCGCCAGCCTGGCTCTTGAGCCGCACGGCATCAAAGAAATCGGTCCGAAACCGCATGCGGCCCCAGGCCAACAATTCCGCTCGGGCGTGCTCCTCGTTGTCGAAACGCCGTTCCCAGGGCGGGGTCTCGTTGATCGGCATCGGCGGCTCATCGTCGCCGGCGTGCCACACAATCGCCGTGGGCAAATAGCGCCCGTAGTGCCGCAGCAGGTAGCCAATCCGCTCGGTCGAGAAATAGTCCTCGAAGCCCCCCCGCGCTTGCAAAAACACCCGCGTCCCTGGCGAAACCTCCCGCGAGAGCGTCTCCAGCGTGTAGGTCCCATCCGGGCGGCCCGTCCATTGCACCGCCGGGGCGTCGAGTTCGCGGGCGCTGCGGGTGACCAGCACAATCGTGTCGCTGACCAGAAAGCAGCTCAGCAGGCCAATGCCGAACTGCCCGATGAAGTCCTGCCGCCGCTGTTGCAGGCCGTCCCGCTTGGAGCTTTCGCCAATGGTGGCCAGAAACTGGTGGACCTCGTCGGCCGTCAGCCCAATGCCGTTGTCGGAAATCACCAGCGTGGGGGGCGACGCGTGGGTGCCCGCGATTCGCTCGAACTGGATCTCGCCGGGTGGCGGGTCCGCAAGCCCACGGCGGGCCTGGATCGCATCGACCGCATTCTGGAGCAACTCCCGAATGTAGACCTGCGGGCCGCTGTAGAGGTGGTTGCTCAGAAGATCAATGATCCCCTGCAGGTTGACCTGGAACTTGTGATCCACGGGCATGTGTCCCAAGCGGCATGGTCGGGTAGCGGGGGGCCGCCCGCGATCTGACCGCCTGAGCCATCGGCCCCAGGATGGGCCGAGGCCGGGCTGCCCCCCTCCCCAAGTCTACCGCCGTTGCCGCGCGTCGTCCAAAGGGGGTGCCCGGGGGTTTTGCCAAGTCCGCCCGCCTGGGCCGCCAACCCAAAGCCAAGGGATCAGGGCATCAGGGCCACGATCGCTCCGATGGCCACGACCTGCAGGGCGATGCCTTGGGCTTCCAGTGGGGCATGGCTGCGGATGAAGGGGGCACAACTGCCGGGGCGGTAGTAACCCAGGGCGTACTGGCATTCCCAGGGCGGATTGACGCCCACGTGGTAGGGCAGCAGCACGACGTTGGCCAAGAAGGTGGCTCCCGAAATCACCGGCTGAGCGGCCGGCGAGATGGTGTGGCCGTAGCGTTCGAGCCCGACTTCCTCGAAGTACAGCGGCTTGTGGCACAAGGCCGAGGCCTTCCAGGTGAACGTCGAGCAAGGAAACGCCCGAGTCAGCGGGGTGTCGCGATCCACCGGGCAATCCTTGGGCAACGCGCCATCCGGCGGGCCGATGAGATCGGTCAACTGGTCGATGGGGCGAACCGTTCCGTGGTCGGGGCAGACGTACTCCAGCCGGCGGGGATCGTCCTCGTCGGCCTCGGCCTCGCGGTCGCTGGGCAAAGGCGGCAGGGGCTCTTCGGGACGAATCGGCTGATCGTCGAAGGGAATCTCCTCGGCGTCGTCCAGCTCGATTCGCCGGGCGGGCAGCGCTTCGCTGTCGGGCTGAAAGACCGGGCGAATCGTCGGCCCCTGGCTGTGGATCACCCCAGCCGAGTCTTCAATCACCTCTTGCTCGTAGCTGGCCGGTTGGGCGTCGAAACCCCTTGAGGGGCTGGGCGATGCCGTCGGCGTGCCACGATGCACCCGGCTTGGGGCTTGTTCCGCCGACTTGGGAGTCTGCCAACCGCCGTTGTTGGCCTGATCGGCCGACAGCGGCACCCGCTGCTGATGGCGATAGTGCCAACGGGCGTACTCGCTGGCACTGCCCGCGGGCCGAAAGCCCAGCGAACCGCCGGGTGCCTGCGCCTGGGCACTGTTGGCCAGGCCGCCGAGGCTGGCCAGCGCACAGGCGGCGGCCAGCAGCAATCGGCCGCTAAAGCCGTTCGCCTGGGGCATCGATTGAGTAATTGGGTGCTTCCTGCGTGATGGCAATGTCATGGGGATGACTCTCCCGAACGCTGGCCGAAGTGACCTGGATGAACTGCGCTTCCGTACGCAAGTGTTCGATAGTGGGGGCCCCGCAGTAGCCCATGCCGGCTCGCAGACCCCCGACAAGCTGATAGAGGAACGGACCCAGGCGGCCCCGGAATGGGACACGGCCTTCAATCCCCTCGGGCACCAGCTTGTCACGGTTGCGGGTGCCGCTTTGCTGGTAACGGTCGCTTGAACCCTGGACCATGGCTCCCAGCGAGCCCATGCCCCGATACACCTTGAATGTGCGACCCTGGTACAGCACGGTTTCGCCGGGACTTTCTTCCAGGCCGGCAAACAGACCGCCAATCATCACGCAGTGGGCCCCGGCGGCGATGGCCTTGGCGATATCGCCCGAGAACCGAATCCCGCCATCGGCGATGATCGGCACGCCGGCCGGCTCGGCCACCCGAGCGGCTTCATACACAGCCGAAATCTGCGGCACGCCCACGCCCGAGATCACCCGGGTGGTGCAGATCGACCCTGGGCCGATGCCCACCTTCACGGCGTCGGCCCCGGCGCGAATCAGATCGGCACAGCCTTCGGCCGTGGCCACGTTGCCGGCCACCACGTTGATGTCGTGGTCGGTCTTAATGCGGCGAACCGTCTCCATCACGTTTCTGGAGTGGCCGTGGGCACTGTCGACCACCAGGACATCGACCCCCTTCTTAATCAGACTGGCCACCCGCTCATAGTCGTGGACCCCCACGGCGGCCCCAACCCGGAGCCGACCTTGCTGATCCTTGCATGCCATGGGGAACGACCGCATCTTGTCGATGTCCTTGATGGTGATCAGCCCCGTCAGGCGGAATTGATCGTCAACCAGGAGCAACTTCTCGACCTTATTTGCCGTTAAAATCTTCTCAGCTTGCTCCAACGTCGGAGTCCCCTTAGCCGTTACAAGCTTCTCTTTCGTCATAACCTCGGCAACCGACAAGGTTTCGTCTTCCAGAAACCGCAGGTCGCGGCGGGTGAGGATTCCCGCAAGTTTTCCGTCGGGATGCACGATCGGCACGCCCGACACGTTGTGCGAATCCATCGCGCGGCGGGCTTGGTGGACGCTCACGTCAGGGGGTAGGGTGACCGGATCGAAGATGATGCCGTTGGCGCTGCGTTTGACTTTGTCCACTTCGTCGGTCTGCTGGTCGATCGACAGATTCTTGTGGATGAAGCCGATGCCCCCCTCCTGGGCCAAGGCAATGGCCATGTTGGCCGTCGTGACCGTGTCCATCGGGCTCGACAGGACCGGGATGTTCAGCGTCAGATCGCGGGTCAGCCGCGTCGAGACATCCACCTCGCTGGGCACGACCTCGCTGTAGCGGGGCATCAACAGTACGTCGTCGAAGGTGATTCCCTGGACGGCAATCAACTCTTTCATCGCGAAATCCTGGGCTGGGGGCGGACGGTTGCCGGGTGGTGCGACCCCTCCATGGACCCCACTTCCTCGCCAGAAGTAGGGCACGAGCACGGGGCAAGGCACCGGGTGTCATCGCGCGGGCGGAAGCATAATTCAGTGGAACCCGCCGGGCTCGTTCTGGCAAGGCTGCGGCCGAGCGGCTCGGGCTGACGCACCAGTCGCGTTTGCCCAACCGGCATCCATGACGTAGATACACCCAGGAGCCCGCCAGCACCCGAGACCCCACCAAGGAGTCCCCATGCCCAAGTCGTTCGCCCGGGTGCTGTTGGTGGAAGACGATGGCCATGTGCGGCGATCCACGGCCGATTGGCTGGTGGACACCGGCTACCAGGTCACGACCGCGGCCAATGCCCCCCAGGCCGAACGCTGGCTGCGGCAGCAAGCCTTTGACGTTGTGGTCTGCGACCTGCACCTGGGCGAAGACTGCGGCTTTGCCGTGCTGGCCGCGGCTCGGGCGATCCGCCCCGAAGTGCCCGTGGTGTTGCTAACCGGCTTTGCGACCGTGGCCACCAGTATCCGGGCCCTCCGCGAGGGCGCCGCCGATCTGGTGACCAAGCCCTTCTCGGATGATGAACTGCTCGACGCCATGCAGCGGGCCATCGCCCGGGGTGCGGATTGCGGTCGCCGGCCCAGCCAGCCACGCGCTGCCCGCCAGGGACGTCGGGTGATTGGCCATTCCCGGGCCATGCAGCAAGTGCTGGAGACCCTCGCCCGCGTGGCCGATGCCGACTGTCCCGTGTTGATCACCGGCGAGAGCGGCACGGGCAAGTCGCTTCTGGCCCGGGTGCTGCATGCCCAGAGCCATCGGGCGTCGGGGCCGATGGTGGAAGTCACCTGCGGGGCCTTGCCGGACGGCCTGCTGGAGAGCGAGCTGTTCGGCCACACCACCGGGGCGTTCACTGGGGCCGTGGGCGCTCGACCCGGACGCTTTCTGCAAGCCGACGGCGGGACCATTTTCCTGGACGAAATCGCCACCGCGGGGCCGGCCTTGCAGGTTAAGTTGCTGCGGGTGTTGCAGGATTACGAGTTCGAACCGGTTGGCGGCAGCTCAACGCAGCGTGTCGATTGCCGCGTGGTGTTGGCGACCAACGAGCGGCTCGAACAGCTTGTGGCTGACGGCCGCTTCCGTGAAGACCTGTACTACCGGATTCACGTGATTAACGTCGAACTGCCGCCACTGCGTGCGCGTCGTGAAGATCTGCCGTTGCTGATTGCCGACTTTCTGGCGCAACTCACTGGCACGCCCGACGACGATCGGCTGAGCCCCGCCGCCTGGGAGGCGCTCATGGCGTATGACTGGCCCGGCAACATCCGCGAGTTGCACAACGTGCTTGAGCGGGCGTGGCTCCTGAAACGGGGCACACGCATCGACACCGTTGACTTGCCGCCGGCGGTGGTCAGCGGCGGCCACACGCCGACGGCCGCTTCGGAACTCAAGCAGGCCCTGGCCGATCCCGAGCGGCGGATCATTCTCGACACGCTCCAGCGTCTGGACTGGAACCGCCTGCAAGCCGCCCAGGCCCTGGGCATCAACCGCACCACGCTTTACAAAAAGATGAAGCGGCTCGGTCTGGAACTGCCACAACGGACGTAAGTGCCGGATGTCGCCGAGCGGTTGTTGGGGGATCTGGCTGATTCCCGTGCGACATAGAGAACGGATTGAGTGTCACTTTGGCTAGTCCCCCTGTGTTTTGCGATGTAAGCCAGTTCGTCCCATTTCGCCACATTCGAGATCACTCCGACGGATGAGATCGGATCTGCCGAAGCGCGGAACGCGAGCTTCCCAGCCAATCGCCTCACACCCCGCGAGCGGCGCTGCCCCGGGAATCGCTGAGCCCGCGTTGCCCGCCACCAGCACGGACTGCGTCGAACCGCCTGCGGCGAATCGTCTGGCTCGCGTAGTCTTGCCCGCTTCGTAGAATGAGCCAATTGCTGATCCTTGCTTCGGCAGGGAGGCTCGGTCGGCGTCACGACGCCCGCCGGGAGGAAGCCATGGGGGCCTTGCGCAAGTGTTCCACGACTTCCGTCGGTATCCGATTTGCCCAGACGCGCTTGGCTCATCCAGCCGCCGCGGACTGCGGTTTCACATGAAGGGGCCATGATGCGTCTTGCCGTCTTTAGCACCAAGAGTTACGACCAGCAGTTTCTCACGGCCAGCAACGAGCACTTCGGGCATGAAATTACATTTCTGGAACCCCGGCTCAGCCCAGCGACCGCCTCGCTGGCCGACGGGTTCCCGGCGGTGTGCATCTTCGTCAACGATGTCGCCGATGCCGAAACGCTGAAGATCCTGGCCCGGGGCGGGACCCAATTGCTGGCACTGCGTTGCGCGGGCTACAACCAGGTGGATATCGCCGCCGCCGGCCGGCTGGGCCTGCGCGTGGTGAGGGTGCCGGCTTACTCGCCCTACGCCGTGGCCGAGCACACCCTTGCGCTGATTCTGTCGCTCAACCGCAAGATCCACCGGGCCTACAACCGGGTCCGCGAGATGAACTTCTCGCTGGACGGACTGCTGGGCTTCGACCTGCACGGCAAGACCGCGGGCGTGGTCGG
>JBJHDE010000312.1:0-6809 GCA_050486385.1 Planctomycetales bacterium
TTCCAGACCCAGCCCCCGCAGCCGCTGCTCCAGCTCGCGCTGCGCCTCGGGGCTATCGCCGGACTGATCGAGGATCTTCGACCAGCGATCGCGGAACTGCCGAATCTGCTCGGGCGTCATCTGCAGCCGCTCGGCCAGTTCCGGCGGGACCTCGCCCTGATCGAGGGCCTCGTCGAGTTTGCGGAGGGTCAATTCGACCTGCTCGCGGGCGAACTTGGGATTGACCGGGTCGGCTCCGCCGGGCTCGCTGGTGTCGGAGTCGCCGACAATCGGCTGATCGGTGAGCTGATTGCCGCCCGTCTCGCCGAACTGTTCGCCCCCTTGTCCTGGCGGCTGTCCGTCCTGCTGACCAGCATCGCCGGCCTGGGGCAATTCGGGTTGATCGCCGCCGGCGGGATGATCGCCGGGCCGCACCTGCTGCGGCGGTTGGTCGCCGGGTTGCTGATCGGGCATCCGCCCGGGTTGCGGTTGATCGGGCGGAGCCACGTCCGGCGGGGTTTGGGGATCGCCGGGCATGGGGCCATCGGCAGCCTGGCCGGGTTGCTGGCCCTGTGGGGCAGCCTCCGTGGTCGAGCCCTCGCCCGGAGCATCGCCGGCTTCGCCGGTCATGCCGGGTGCCTGCTGGTCATCGCCGGGCGCGGTCTGGCCATCGCCGGGCCCCTCGGCGGCGCCCATGCCATCGTCGGCGGCGGTGTTATTGCCGGCCGAGCCGGTGCCTTCTTGGTTGGCGGCTTCGCCACCGCCTTCCATTCCGCCACCACTGGCGTTGCCCTGCTCGCCGCCATCGGTCATGCCGTCCGATTCGTTCTCGGCCGTGCTGGGCGAGGCCCCCGTGTCGTCGGGGCGTTGCTCGGTCGGCTCGTCGCCGGCTCCGGTCTCCTTGTCGCGCTCGCGACCGGCGCCCTGGTTCTCGGGCGAGCCCGAATCCTGATCGGTGGGCGATCCCTGGCCGGCGTTGCCGGTCGAATCGTCGCCGGGAACACTGCCGGCATCGGAGTCGCCCGCGTCGGCGGGCATCTTCTCGGTGTCGTCGGGGCCGCCGCTGGTGGCACCACCCTCGCCATCGCGATCCTGTTGGGCCTGATCGCCGGCATCGGGCTGCGGCTGACCACCTTCCCCGGGTTGCGGAGTATCGCCCTCGGGCGGCATCCCGTCCTGCGGCGGTCCGTCACCCGGCTCGCCTTGGGGCTGGTTCTGCTGCATCTGTTGCAGGGCCTCTTGAACTTCCTGCCGCTCTTCGGGCGTCAACTCGTTGAGCATCCGCTCGACTTGCTGGCGTTGCTCGGGCGTCAGATCCTCGGGCGATGGGGCATTCTCGCCGAGGCCCTGGTCCCGCATCTGCCGAATCTGGTCGAGCATCTGCTCGGCCTGCTGACGACGCTGCTCGGGCGAAGGCTGACCCTCACCCGGCTGCGGTTGGCTAGGCTGAGCGGCATCGCTGGGCTGCTGCGGTCCAGCGGGTTGAGCGGCATCGCTGGGTTGGGCATCGGCGCCCTCGGGCTGCATGCCCGGCTGCGGCTCGCTGCCCTCGGGTTGGCCACCGGGCTGGGGTTGGCCACCGGGCTGCTGTTCGCCAGCACCCTGCTGCGGCTGACCAGCCTGGTCGCCGGCTCCGGCCTGATCGCCCGCGCCGCCTTGATCGCCGCCCATCGGCTGCTGGGCATCACCACCTTGTGGCTGATCTCCACCCTGAGGCTGATCTCCGGCCATCGGTTGGTCGCCGCCCTGAGGTTGATCACCCTGCATTGGCTGATCACCGCCCTGGGGCTCGTCGCCGGGCTGGGGTTGTTCGCCGACGGTGGGTTCATCACCGGGTTGCGGTTGGGGCTGGGGTTCGCCCATGTCCGCCTGCTCCTGCTGCTCGCGGAGCATCTGCTCAAGCTTCTGACGCTCCTCGGGCGGCAGCTTATCAATGATGTCGTTGAGCCGCTGGCGGTCCTCCGCGGAGGGCTCGGGCTGGCCGTCGCCGCGCGGCTGTTGCCCGAGCTGCTCCATGACCTCTTCGGCGGTCTGGGGCTCGTCGCCGGGCATGGGCTCGCCGCCGGCCGGATCGCGGCCCTCGGGTCCGGCGTCTTCGGGCTGTTGGCCCTCGTCGCCGGCCTGCGGCTGCTCGTCAGGCTGCTGCTTTTCCAGCTCTTCCTGGAACCGCCGGAGTTCCTCGAGAATCTCGCCATCGGTCGCGGGCGGTTCATCGCGCGACCGACGCTGATCGGCCCCGGCGGGCTCGCCCTGATTGGCGTCGGCCTGATCGGGGTCGGCGGGTTGATGGTCCGCCGCGTCGCCGGGCTCGGGCGGAAGCTGATTGGGATCGGCCGGCTGACCGGGTTCGCCCTGGCCGGCGGGCTGCCCTTCGGGCTGGCCGTCGCCCTGTTGGCCCGGCTGCGGATCGCCCATCCCCTGGCCTGGCTGCTGCTCTTCGGGCGCGGCGGCCCGCGGCTCGACAATCTCGATGGTCCACGGCGGAGTGCGGCTGATGTTGGCCTGGGGCTCCTTGTTGTCGGTGGCCTCGGCCCAGTAGGTCACCCGATCGCCGGGCTTGAGGTCATAGCGCTTGGGATCGAACCGCCATTCTTTCTGGAAAGGCCCGGTGTGCTGCTCGGCCAACAGCTCGCCCTCGTCGCCTTTCAGAATCGAACGCTCGTTGACCTCCAACCGCAGCCGCACCTTGGCCAGGGCGAAGTCGGGGTCTTCGGCCCGCACTCGCAGCGGTAAACCGTGACTGGCGGGAAGCTGCACGACCTCTTGGGCCGGCGACAAAAAGTGGACCTCCGGCGGCTCGTCCTGGAAGACCCGCACCGTGTGCCGGATGGGGTAAGGATTCTCGAAGCCCGAGGGTGTCTTGAAGGTGATCGCGTAGCGCCGCAAATCGTCTTCGGTCCGCAGCATAAACTTGCCGCTGACCGTTCGCGGGCCGCCCTTGAGCGACAACCGCGGGGGCAGGCCATCGGCGTTGTAATCCAGAAAGCAAGAATTGGCCGCCAGGTCGGTGTTGGCCGTGGCGTAGAGGGTGACTTCGGTACCCTCGATGGCCTCGATGTTGCCGTGCGCTTCGGTCGCCGGCGGCATATTGGTGTAGGCCGGAAAGCGATACTCGATCCGATCCACCGAGATCGCCGGCGGTGGGTCGACGCCAATCGTGTACAGCGGCGTGCGGACATCGCCGGCGGTGATGTAGTAGTCCAGCGATTGCCCCAGCCCGCTGCCATCGGCCGGCAGCACGGCCTTGTAGCGGTAGTCGTTCTCGGGCTGAATCATCGTCACGGCCTGATCCACGACCGTGCGATCGCGGGTCGAGTAAATCAACGTGACTTCGTCGCCCCGCCCCAGCCCTCGGACCTCGGCCGAAACGGTGACAAACTCGCCGGCGTACTTGCGATCACTGCCGGGATCGACCGACACAATGGCCACGCGGGTGGGCGCCTCGATGGCCGCTAGAGGAAAGATCACGCGGTTCAGCGAAGTGAACATGTTCTTGGGCGAGACAATCACGTACAAGCCCAACACCGCGATCAAGCCAACCAGCAGAAAGCCCGCGCGAAACACCCGCGACCAGTCGACCGCGGAATCCACCGGGGCGCGGCTCAGGTCTCGGGCCGCCGTGCTTTGAAGCTGATCGTAGACCGCGCGATGCAGCGAACTGGCCTGGGGGCGGAGCAGCAAGAAGTTGACCAGGCTGTTCTTGAACGAGGGCTCGGTCCGCTCGATGACACTGGCCGCGTACAACGGATTGATCCGCCGCATCAACAGCGGCAGCACCCGGATCCACAGCAGGCCCACCACCAAGGCCGCCAGACCGCCGAAGGCCGCAATGCGGCCCAGCGCGCTCAGTCCGTCGGCAAAGACCCAATGGTCAATGGCGACCACCAGCCCCAGATAGGCCAGCACCGCGACGACCAGAACCAGCATCTCGGCCCAAATCTCGGCGGTCTTGACGCCCGCTTGCGTCCGGCTGATCTGCTGATCGATCAACGGCACGGGCCGCGGGGGTTCGACCGCTTGCGACTCTCTTGGCGGCAGCGTTGTAGACATCGGCGCGTCGTGCAGTGTGTCGAGACGGTGGCGGCACTCCGGCGAACGGCCCATGCCGCCCACCTCGGTCCTTGAAACTATAGACGCTCCGACAGCGCGGTTCGACTCCCCAAGCCCGACCGAATTGCCGAAACCGCCCCCACGCGGCCACCCCCCGGTTCCTGCTCCGTCGGATCAAAAGCTGCGGGTCAGTCCCAGTGACCCGCCCAGGCCATTGGTGCCGCCGTTGCGGTCGTTCAGGTCGGCATTCGACAGGTGAATCCAGCCGCCCTCGGCATCCAGGCTCCAGTGGCGATCCAGCGCAAACCGAACGCCCCCTTGGGCTTGCAGCAAAAAACTTTGGCTGCGGCCAATGGCCGCCTGCGAGCGGTCCTCATGCGCATCGGTAAAAGCGATGCCCGCACCACACTGAACGTAGGGAACAATCGCGTGGCGCCGGTCGCACAGGTCGAGCCGGCCCAGCACCGAAACACCACCAAAAATGCTGCCTGGTCCCTGAAATACCGGCGAGACATTGAGTTCCAACATCAGCGTCCCATGCTCCAGCCACCCCCCATTCTGAATTGGGCGAATGCCGAAGCGGGCGGCAAGATGAACAAAGTCGAACCGCGGCGAGGCGTCGGGTCCCAAGTCGCCCTGCCAGTAGGCACCCCCAAGAAGCTGGATAAACCGCCCCGTCGACTCATCGACCCCGCAGCAGCCCAGGTCGCGGCGTTCTTCATCCAGATCGGCGATCAACTCGTCCAGCGAGTCGGCACAGGAGGGCTCACACGCCACCCATTCGATTGTGTCCGGCTCTCCGGCCGTCGCCGCCGATGGGCACAAGACTCCGATCACCATCGCCCCCACCAGGGCGAAAGTCCATGTCCAACGCATAGGGGCCTTTCGCAGAAGACGTGGAGGCCTGGCCACAGAACGTGGCCGCCCCAATAGAGATGAGCCGCCCGATTATCGGCCGACCTGGCTCTGGGACTTGAGCGGGATACCCCGCCCCCCTCGAAATGCCTGCCCGCGGCCTCCTCGCTGGCGAGGCCCGAGGCTCAATCGCTGGCGCCCAGGGTGACGGTCAGTTCGCGTTCCTCGCCCTGGCGGCGGACGGTGACGGTGATCTCGTCGCCAACGCTCTTGCCCTCCAAGGCCCGAAACAACTCGGGCGTCGAACGCACCCGCTTGCCGTCGATGCCCACCACCAGATCGCCCAGGCCCTCTCGGGTCTGCAGGTGTTCGGTGGGTTTCAAGCCTGCCTGTTCGGCGGGGCTATCGGGAAGCACATCGCGGATCAGGACGCCCTCTTCCCCCAACCGCCGGGTGATCGAATCGGGGAAGATCGTGACTCCCAGGGCGGGACGTTCGACCCGGCCGGTGCGAATCAACTGCGGGACCACGCGGTTGACAGTGTCCACCGGCACGGCGAAGCCGATGCCCGCGCTCGACCCCGAAGGGCTGACGATAGCCGTATTGACGCCAATCAGCCGCCCGGCGCTGTCCAGCAAGGGCCCGCCCGAGTTGCCGGGGTTGATGGCGGCATCGGTCTGAATCACGTCGCGGATCACGCGGTTGCTGAGGCTGCGGATCTCGCGGCCCAGCCCGCTGATGACCCCGGTGGTCAGCGTCTGGTCCAGGCCAAACGGATTGCCGATGGCAAACACCAACTGCCCGACCTGCAGATCGGCACTGCTGCCCACGTCCACCGGCTTGAGCCGCTCGGCCGGGGCGTTGATCTTGACCACCGCCAGATCCTGGTCGGGATCCTCGCCCACCAGTCGGGCGTCCCAGGTGCTGCCATCGGCCAGCGAGACGGTGATCTTTCGCGCTCCCTGAATCACATGCGCGTTGGTCACCACATGGCCGGTGTCGCTCCAAATGAAGCCGCTGCCGGTGCCCCGCGGCAGTTCGGTCACGTTGAAGTTGAAATCCCGGGCCAACTGCGTGGTGCTAATGAACACCACGCTGGGCGAGCTTTCGCGAAACAGTGCGATGTTGCGTTGCTCGACCGCCGTCAAGTCTTCGGGCTCGCGCGCGGTCACCTCCCGTGGTTGAGCCGTGGGGTCGAGCACCGGCCGCTGGTCGATTCCACGCAAAAACCGCGCAGCGAACACCCCCAGCAACATCGCTCCCAACAGCAGCACAATCACCGGAATGACGGACAGCGAGATCGCGGAGGCGGGACGATTCGATCGGGGGTCGGAACTCATCGGACACACTGCCAAGCAAAGAGAATCAGAAGTTGGGATGCCAGCACGAGCCGCCGATCACATCGTGCGGGATCGTGCGCGTGGTGCCGCAAAAATCCATCCAGGGCAATTCAACGACCAAGCCTCTGAACGACCAGGCATCGCTGGTTTCCCCGGCCAGCACCGCCTGCATGGTAAACACATCACGTCCCGCTGACACGCCACGCGGCGAGCCGCCCTCACTCGATGGACTCTTCCAGGTAGGTGTAGCCGTTGAGTCCGCTCTCGTAAAATTGCAAGAACTGGCCGGCCTGGTAATCGGTAATCTTGCGGGCGCGGACAGCGGCTTCGACATCGGTTCGCAGCCGGCTCAACAAGGCCGGCCCGTTGAACTCGACATATTCCAGCACCTCGCGGACCGTATCGCCCTTGACGACGCTTTCAATCATCAGCTCGCCGTCTTCATCCAGGCTGACATGCACCGCGTGCGTATCGCCACACAGGTTGTGCAAGTCGCCCAGAATCTCCTGATAGGCCCCCACCAGGAAGGCGCCCAGGAAATAGGGGCTGCCAGCCTCGAAATCGTGCAGCGGCAGAGTCCGCTTG
>JBJHDE010000313.1:0-4123 GCA_050486385.1 Planctomycetales bacterium
GCACGCCGGCCCGCCCGCCGATACCCCCGGCAGCGATCTGCTCACCCCGACGGCCAGCGTCCCGCATCCGCCCGAAGTCGCCCGACAGAAGCTGCTGGCCGAAGGCAACACCCAACTGTTCGCCGAATACGTACCGCGGCTGGTCCAGGCCAGTCCCGAGGCGGTGTTTATCGTCGTGACCAACCCGGTCGACGTGTTGACCTACATCACCCTGCGTCTGGCTGGACTGCCGGCTCAGCGGGTTGTGGGAACCGGCACCCTGATTGATAGCGCTCGCTATCGCTCGTTGTTGAGTCAGATCTGGGGCGTGCATCCGCAGGACATTCGGGCCTACATCCTGGGCGAACATGGCGACAGCCAGGTACGAGCCCAAAGCGTGGCCTTGACCGGCGGTCAACGCATCGCCCCGGACGAGCAGGTCGAGCAGGCGTTTCTTTCCACCATTGCCGGCGGTTATGAAATCTCGCGACGCAAAGGCCACACCAACTATGCGATTGCCTTGGCCGTGGCCCTGATGACCGAGAGCATTGTCCACGACGCCCGACGGACAATGCCCGTCAGTACGCTGATTGACGGCTATTGCGGCGTGCGGGACGTGTGCCTGAGCATTCCCGTAGTATTGGGGCGGTCGGGCGTGACCCGCTCGTTCTATCCCGAACTCAACCCCGACGAGCAAGCGGCCTTTCAGCAGTCGGGGGCGATTGTCCGCGAGACGATCGACCGCTGCCTGCCGGTGTTGGAGAGTGGCTCGCCGCCCGGGACACCCCGCCCATGACGACCGACGACAGCTCGCCCATTGTCCGTTGGTTCGGGCCGGCCGTGGTCCTGCTAGGAGCCTGGGCCGCCCTGGCTTATCCGGTGAATCAGGCGATCGACTTTCAACCGTTTTACATCGCCTCGCACCTGGTGGCCCAAGGCAAACTCGACAGCGTTTACGTCCCACCCACGGCCACCAGTCTCAACGACCTGCCCGCCGAGTACGTGCTTGAGGCCGAGGCCCGGATTCCCGATTATCTGGTGGCCTTGCAAACCGGCTTTGTCGCCCCACCCGCTGTGCTGTGGATCATGACCCCGCTGTCGTGGTTGGACTACTCCACCGCCACGACCGTCTGGCGGGCGTTGATGGCGGCGGTCGTCAGCGGCTCGATCCTCGGTCTGATGGGCATCGTCCCGCGCCAGGCCAACACCGAAGCGGCCATGAGTGCGCTGCTGGTGCCGATGGGCCTGGTGGCCTGGTACACCGTCGCCGCCGGTCAGAACACGCCGCTGGTGTTGGCCGCTGCCGTGGCCCTGGTGCGACTGGGCCCTGCGACGCAAAGCCTGTCGACCGCGGTCCTGCTGGCCGCCGTGACCCTGGCCCTGGCGATTGTGTTCAAACTGTTTCCCTTGCTGCTGGTTGTCCCCTTGCTGGCCGCCGGTCACTGGCGGGTGGCTGGACTGGCGGCCGGGCTGGCGGGATTAGTCGGCACGCTGGCTTGGCTGGTGGGGCCCGCCGAGCTGACGAGTGCCTTTCTGCAAACGGCCGCGGGTCTGAGCCGTGGCATCATCACAAGCTGGCCCAGCCTGTCGTTGGATGCCGCCATCGCCCGGCTGTGGTACGGGCAGGCCTCGGGACAATTCCTGCTGCTGCCCGATGCCCTGGCTTGGGCCTTGAAGGCCATGAAGGGTGGCGTGTTTCTGGCCGCCTGCCTGCTGTGTCTGCCGGCCGCTGGGTTGCCGCATGCTCAGCGGATGACGGTGGCCCTGGCCGGGCTGCTCGCCGTGGTTCCGCTGGTGTGGTATCACTATCTGCTTGTCGTGCCCGTGCTGATGCTGCCCGTGTTGCCCACCCGGCTGGGTCACCTGGCCGTGGCCTGCGGCTGGGGGCTGGGCCTGGTGCCAGTTGTCCGCGCGGCGACTGGCCAGCACATGACCGCCGCCCACCTGGGCACGTTGCTGTGGCTCGTGATACTGGGGCTGACCTTCGCCCTGGCCGTGCAGCGGAGTTTGGCCGCCGAAACCCATCCTCGACCGTCTGAAGAACCCCCTGGCTCATGAAAATCCGTCGCATCGCGGTCTACCGTGTCGAATTGCCCCTGGCCGAAGGTCGCTACGCCTGGAGCGGTGGCAAAAGCGTCGAGGTTTTCGACTCGACCATCGTTCGTATCGAAACCGACAACGACTTCGTCGGCCATGGCGAGGTCTGCCCCCTGGGGCCGGCCTACCTGCCGAGTTATCCCGAGGGCGTGCGGGCGGGACTCGCCGTGTTGGCACCCACGCTGATCGGTCGCGATCCCCGCGACCTGGGCGCGTTGAATCGCCATTTCGATGCCCAGCTCAAAGGGCATCCCTACGTCAAAAGCCCCCTGGACATTGCCTGCTGGGACCTGCTGGGGCAAAGCTGCGGGGTGCCAATCACCACGTTGCTGGGCGGTCGCATGGCCGACGATGTACCGCTGTACCGCGCGATTTCGCAGGACACGCCCGAGGCCATGGCCGAGCGGATTCGTGGCTACCGGGCCGAAGGCTACCGGAGTTTTCAACTCAAAGTCGGTGGCGAGGTCACCGCCGACATCGCCAGGATTCGGGCCGCCGCGGGCGTGCTCGAGCCGACCGACCGCCTGATCGCCGATGCCAACACCGGCTGGATTCGCCACCAGGCGTTGCGGATCTGCCGTGCGGTCGAGGACCTGGATGTCTCGATCGAGCAGCCCTGCCTGACTTACGAAGAGTGCCACGCCGTGGGCCGGCGGACGGGCTTGCCGATGGTGCTGGACGAGTGCATCGACGGTTTGCAGGCCCTGCTGCGTGCCCAGGCCGATGGGGCCTGCGAGGCGGTGAATCTTAAGATCAGCAAACTCGGCGGCCTGACCCGCGCGGCCCTGGCCCGCGATCTGTGCGTCGAACTGGGTTTGACCGCCACCATCGAAGACACCTGGGGCGGCGACCTGGCCACCGCGGCCATTGCCCACCTGGCCCAAAGCACACCGCCAGAACTGTTGTTCACGTCCACGGATTTCAACAGTTATGTGACCGTGAGTCTGGCCGACGATGCCCCGCGACGTCACAATGGCCGGATCGTCGCACCCACCACGCCCGGGCTGGGAGTCACACCGCAACTGGATCGCCTGGGCGCTCCCTTGATGGAGTTCACCTCATGAACCCGGTGCATCGTGCGGGTTGGCTGGTCGTGTTCGTGCTGGCAACCCTTGTTCATGCCAGCGTGGCCCTGGCGTTTCAACCCGACGATCAGCGGCGCGAAATGCCCGAAGGTCCGCGGCGCGAGGTGATTCCCGTGCCGGCCGAACTTCGCGAGACCTGGAAGCTCGCGGCGTTTTATGAAAAGTGCGTCTTGGCCGATGGGCTGCCGGTGCTGGGTTCGCGTCGGGTGGCCGACGAGGCCCTGCTGGAGGCCGCGTATCTGGTGGACCTGATGTTGGCCAATCGCGACGACGTTCGGCGGGCCATGATCGTAAGCAAGACACGCTTGGCGGTGATGGCCGCCAGCGAGCGGACCACCGACATCCCCGAGCACGGCGATTTACAACCCGCCAGCCATTGGGATCGGCGGGCCCGTGGCCTGGGTGCGACCAATGCCCGACCGGCGGTCAGTTGTGGTGAAGAGAACTTGCTGGAGCTTCGCGGCGATCCTTACCGAGGCGAAAGCATTCTCATTCACGAGTTTGCCCACGCCCTGCACTCGATGGGACTGAACAATCTCGATCGCAAGTTCGATGACCGCCTCAAGCAAACGTACCAACGGGCCTTGCAAGCCGGCCTGTGGGAAGGCACCTACGCGGCGACCAATCACCACGAGTACTGGGCCGAGGGGGTCCAAAGCTTTTTTGATACCAATCGGGCCAACGACAGCCAACACAACCATGTCGACACCCGCGAGAAACTAAAACAGTACGACCCCGACCTGGCAGCCTTGATTGAAGAGACCCTGGGACCCAGCGATTGGCGGTACGTTCCACCCCGGCAACGGACCGCACTTCGGCACTTGGAAACCTTCGATCGTTCGACCGCCCCGCGCTTTTCGTGGCAGGACCGCGTAGTTCGCGACGAAGACGAATCCCCATGATGATACTGATTCCCGCAAAGGTTTGTGAACTGCGTTCGTGGCACGGGTCCGTAGCAATCA
>JBJHDE010000313.1:4133-6795 GCA_050486385.1 Planctomycetales bacterium
CGCACCACCCGCATCCGTGACATCCGTGGTTCTATCCACTGACCGATTCCAACAACAATTCTCCAACAGCGCCACAACCGTTCGAAACCTTCACAGGGGTTGATCCCCCAGCGTGATGTCGCTCTTGGAAGCGTTCACTGTTAAATTTTGACGGTCTGTCGATGGTGCCTACCCGAATCTCTCGCTCGTTCACTCTCTCACCCGCACTCAACTTGGAAGTGCCAAGAATCTCATGACAACTCCCAATTGGAGCGGCGTCTTTCCGGCCGCCGTGACCCACTTTCACGACGACGAATCGCTCGACCTGGAGTCCACCGCCCGACACCTGGAAGACATGATCGCCGCTGGCGTGCATGGCTTTGTGATGATCGGCACCGTGGGCGAAAACACCTCGCTGACGTTTGACGAAAAGCTGGCCGTGCTGCAATGCGGCATCGAAGTCGCCGCCGGGCGGTTGCCGGTTCTGCCCGGCGTGGCGGAATGCAGCACCGCCGAGGCCGTCCGCTTTTCCCAGGCGGCCGAGCGGCTCGGGGCCGATGGCCTGATGGTGCTGCCCGGCCTGGTCTACAAGGCCGACGGCCGCGAGGCCCTGCACCACTTTCGTACCGTCACGCGGGCCACCAACCTGCCGGTGATGGTCTACAACAATCCGCCCAGCTACGGCGTGGATATCACCCCCAGCATGTTTGTCGAACTGGCCGACGAACTCGGCATCGTGGCCATCAAGGAATCCAGCGACGATGTCCGCCGCCTGACCGACCTGGTCAACCTCACCGGCGACCGCTACCTGCTGTTTGCGGGTGTCGACGACCTGATGCTGGAAAGCGCCTTGGTCGGAGCCGTGGGAGCCATCTCCGGCCTGGTCAACGCCTTTCCCCACGAGCAAATGGCCCTGTGGAATCTGGCTCAGGCCGGTCGCTGGGAAGAGGCCCGGGCGATCTATCGCTGGTACATGCCGCTGTTGCACCTGGACACGCATCCCAAGCTGGTGCAGTACATCAAGCTGGCCGTCGCCGAGTGCGGTTACGGAACCGAGACCGTCCGGCCGCCACGGCTGCCGATCATCGGGACCGAGCGGGACGAAGTCCTGGAAATCATCCGGCAGGCCATCGCCACCCGACCCGATCTGTCGACCGCGACCGCTGTTTGACGCCGCCGCCGCGGTGCCTGAACGAATGTTTCACGTGAAACAATTTCAAATCGCGCTCCGCGCGCGGCGGCGTGTGGCATCCGTAAGCCATTGACTGACCAGACCTTACGTCAGAAATCCCGCCCAACTGACCGATGGCCTACCCTTCCGCGGTGCGGTAGGAATCGGAGGCCGCGGGCCGCGGCGGGGGTCAATCGGCGGCGGGTCGGGCGGTGGTCACGGTCACGGTTTCGGCCTGGTTGAGCAATCGCTCGACCATGGCCTTGGCCGTGGAGGCGGGAATGGCGTAGGTCTCGGTGCGGCCGGCTCGGGCGATGTTCAGCCCCAGCACGCGGCCCTCGAGGTCGATGATCGGTCCACCGCAGGCGCTGGCCGGCACCAGCCCATCATGCTGAAACACCCAGGGAAAGCCGCTGCGTCGCAAGCTGAGCGGACCGCCGGCGAACTCGGCAAAACGTTCCTCGTTGCCCGCCCCGCCAGCCAAGGTGAGCCGCGCTTGATACAGCGCGTCCTCCCGCCGGACCCGCAGCGTGAGGGTGTCGCCCGGATGGTAATCGGTCAGCAAGCGGGTCAAGGCCCGGGTGTTGGGGACCGGCACCTGATCGATCGCCACGATCTCGTCATTTTTGCGGAGGTTGGCGACTTCCGCCGGCATGCCGGCAAACACCGCCGAGACCCGCACCGCCTGATCGCCCTCCTCGACCTGCACGCCCAGGGTCGCCCGACCGGCTTGGCGACGCAACGATCTGGCGGGCACGCTTACGACGCCCAGGCTCAGCGGTTCGCCCCGATGATTTCCCGTGACCAGCACTTGGCCGACTTCGAGCGATTCATCCTCGGGCCAGTTCAGCGGAGCCAGCGACCCGGTCCGAACCGCCAGCAAGGCCATATCAAAGGCCCGATCGACCGTCAGCAGGCGCGCCTCAAGCCGCCTGCCGTCGTGCCGCTCGACCGAGAGGGCCTCGTCCAACACGCTGGCCTTGGTGACGATGCGATCTTGGGCCACCACGGCCCCCAGGGCCACGGGGTCTTCGCCACTGAATACGGTCAACGTCGAGGAAGCCAGCGTCTGGGTAAGCGGCTTGACCACGGCCAAAAGGGCCGGATCGTGCTTGCTTGATCCCTGGGCGTCGCGGGTGGCCAACCGGCCCCAGCGACGAGGCGGTTCATCGGCCAGCAGACTCTCGACACCGGCGCCGGCCAGCAAAATCAGCAGGCACACCCGAATGAGACCGACCATCGATGATGGCTCCCGAATGGAAATAGACTGCCATCATTGGCCTGATAAGATGAGCCACCTGCGTGTGGCCGAAACCAGAGACGATGTCCACACACCCCGCACCGGCGAGTCTTGCCGACCGCGGCGGCCGAATTAATCGGCTCCCCAACGACTTAAGATGACGTTCTTGGTCACGGTTGTCTCACCGCGAAGCAATTCCAGTTCGACTTGGGTGCCGGGTTCGGTGCGGCTGACCCGATCGACAAGCTGGCCGAAATTCCGCACCGTACGGC
>JBJHDE010000314.1:0-6780 GCA_050486385.1 Planctomycetales bacterium
ATGCGACACCCTGAACTCCGTTGCAGGGGGGAAGGGGCTGATTGTTTTTGCAGACCCCAGTGTGTGCGCAAGCACCTGTCGCATCAAGGCTTACTCAAAACTCCTTGTGATTCGGTTGGCGGCGTAGTGTGCCACTGCTTGCTGGCCAGCCGTGCGCTGTGCGGATCGACGTTGAGAAGCGACTTACTCGGGCTTCGTGTGTTCGTACAGCACTTCGCCCCGGGTGTTGCGAAAGAAGAAGCTCAGCCGCGGCGGTTGGTCGCCCTCCTGAGGCGTGACTCGCACATGCAGAAAGCCGCCTGATCGCGGATTCTGCGTGTAGACGTGTCGGATGCGGCCTTCGGGATCGGTCGATTGAGGATCGCCCGGCAGGCGTCCCAGGCGACTGTTGGCATCCACCAGGGCCCCGCACGAGAACTCTTCGATGCCGGTGGGATCGACGGCGTGGTACTGCCAGTGCCGATCGCCACACAGGATGAAAAAGCCCTGCTGGTCGAGCTTCTGCTCTTGGATCCAGGCGAAGAACGCGTCGCGTTCGTGACGGAAGCCGCCGATGTTGACGTGGTTGTCTTTCTTCCGCAGGTCATCGGGGCCGACCATCGGCGTGGGCGAGATCAGCAGCTTGTAAGTCGCGTCGCTTTCTAGCAGCGTCCGCTTGAGCCACTCCCGTTGCTCCTCGCCCCAGATGGTCTTCTCGGGTCCATCGGGGGCATCGTTGGGGCTGCGGTACATGCGATTCTCGGTGAGCCAGATTTGCAGGTCGCGGCTCACGCGGTGCGTGCGGTAGGTCTTAGCCTGAGGCTCGTGCTCGTCGGCTGGGGCCACCGGCAGTTGTTCCAACATCATCCGCCGACCCAGCTCGGGCGAGGGCTCGTCGTCGCCGGAGTTATCGCTGTCGTCGTAGCGATAGTCGTGATCGTCGATCTCCCAGTAGGTGGGCACCTCGGCGAACAGGTCATGATACCGCGGCTGCACAAACTGCTCGTGCCACTTCTGCCGCAATTCGGTCAGGGTCTTGGCGCGGGGGTCGGTCGGCGTGTCGTAGTACACATTGTCGCCAGTGCCGACAAAGAAGTGCGGCTTGAGCTTCAGAATCGACGCCAGCGAGGGATAGCCCAAATGCTTGTCGGGGCCATCGTAGGGCGGCGGCAGTTCGGTGTTGTTCTGAAACAAGTGCAGCGCCCGATCGATCCGCTCGTCGCCATGAAACTTGGCGTAGTTCATGCCCGTGACGACAACAAACTCGGTGGGCACGGCCAGGTCGCTACCCGCCAGGGTTTGAAAGCGGGCGGTTGGGCCGGGGTACCAGGCGTCGGCATCGTCCGACTCGGCCTGCAAGCGGGTCGTGCAGACATACACGGTGTGCGGGCGCAACTTGGTGAAGGCCGCGCGGGCGATGAAGTCGCGTTCGGCCGTGGCGGCAATCAACTGCACGTGCGGCTCGTCGGCCGCACCGTTGGGTTTCGCGGTTCGCAAAGTGAACTCCACCCGGCCGGCCAGCCCAGGCAGATCGCCCTCGATCAACCGATCGCTGGCCGAGAGCCGCACCTGAACCAGGGCCGAAGTCGGGGTGACTTCGCCGACCATGATGCCCATGCCAGCCACCGGACGCGGCGGAGCGGGGCTTTCGGCAGCCTGGCCCAGGGCGGAAGGAACACCACCAGGGCCAACGGCAAGCAAGACCGCGGCAGACAGCAGCAGGCGATACAAGCAGCGTTTCATCGGGGGGCAGACCGGTTGAGGGGCGCGAGGGGCGGGCCGTGCGTGCTTTAGCCCAAGGGATATGGATACCGCTGGCAGATGGCGTCGATCTTGGCCAGCACCTCGTCGTCGAGCATCACATCGGCCGCGGCCAGAATGTCGTCAAGCTGGGCCGCCACGTTGGCCCCAATAATCGTCGAAGCCACAAAATCGTGCTGCTTGCTCCAGGCGACCGCCAGTGTGGTCGAGGTCATGCCCAACTCGGCGGCCAGCGCGGCCAATTCGCTGGTGGTGGCCAACGACTTGTCATTCACAAAGCGTTGCACCATGCGTTGTTGGCGTTCGCCCAGCTCGCGGTAGGTGGTGAACCGCGCGCCCTCGGGCCAGGTGTTATTATTGTACTTGCCCGTCAGCACGCCACCGCCCAAAGGCGAGTACGGCAACAAGCTCATCTGTTCACGGCGGCAGATCTCGGCCAAGGCATCTTCAAAGCGACGATTGATCACGCTGAAGTTGTTCTGGATCGATTCATACCGGGCGAAGCCGTTCAGTTCGGCCACGCTCAGCGCCTTCATCGCGCCCCAGGCCGTCTCGTTGCTGGAGCCCAGGTAACGGACCTTGCCTTCGGCCACCAGCTCGGTCAGGGCCTCGAGTGTGGGCTCGTAGGAAAAATCGTGATCGGGCCAATGCGTCTGATACAGGTCGATGTAGTCGGTTTGCAGTCGCCGCAGGCTGCCTTCAATCGCCCGACGGATGTGGACCCGGTCGGCCGCGGTTTGCCCACTGCGGACCGGCGGCGTGAAGAAGCCGCTGGCGGCGCCGCAGAACTTGGTGGCAATGATGATGGAATCGCGATCCCGGCCCTTGAGCCATCGCCCGACAATCGCCTCGGTCTCGTGAACCCACTTGGCGTCGGGCGGCACGGGGTAGACCTCGGCGGCATCGAAAAAATCGACGCCGGCGGCGACCGCCCGATCCATGATCCGGCAGGCCTCGGCCTCGTTGCAGGTGGAGCCAAAGGTCATGGTTCCCAGGCAGATGTCCGAGACCACCAGGCCACTTCGTCCAATACGCCGTCGCTTCATACGGAATGCCTCGCTCGACCCAGGAAAACGGGTTGGATGGTCATGGTCACCGTGGGCCGTGCCGCGCCTGGTGCGGGCCGCGGCACGGCCTGAGGTTTTGCGTCAGCGATCACTCGGCCTCGACTTTGATGGGCCGGATCTTGATGTTGCGATAGCACACCGCGTCGCCGTGATCCTGCAGGGCGATGTAGCCCTTGTTGGCCTTGCCGAACTGCGGGAAGGCGCTGAACTTGCTCTTGGCGACGCGTTCGTTCCAGTCGTCGCTGTGCTTGACGTATTCCACATATAGGGTGCCGTTCATGTAGTGTGCGCAGCGCTCCGGCGTCAGCAGAATTCGCAGGTGGTTCCACTCGCCCGCCGGCCGCGTGGTGTCGACCTCGGGGGCGTACATTTGGTACAGCCAGCCGGACTTCTGCGGATCGCGGCCCTTCTCGTTGCACAGAATTTGGATCTCGGGGCCGGTCTTCCAGGGCGTGTTCATCTCTTCGGTCACATGGTACATGATGCCGCTGTTGCCGCCGGGCGAGATGTTGTACTCGATCGACAGCTCGTACCATTCGTACTGATCGGTGGTCACAATGTCGCCGGCGCCGCCGGCAACCCGGCACAGGGCGCCGTCCTTGACCTGCCAGCCGTCGCGGATGCTGTCGGAACGGAAATTCCGCCAGCCCTCGGTGGTCTTGCCGTCGAACAGCAGCTTCCAGCCGGCTTCTTTCTCTTCGGCTGACAATTCGTTCAGGGGGCCGCCCAGCTTCGGGGCGTTGTCATCGGCCAAGACGGTGCCGACCGACAGGCCCAGCACAAGGGCTGCGGCACTGAGTTGTTGGGTGATGGTCATAGGAGAGTCTCTCGGGTGTTGGGGGGAAGTCATCACGCGGGGCGGCGACCACGAGCGGCCCGCCTCGCGTGTCGGCCCACTTTAACCCAACGCCCGACGGCGCTCCACACGCGCTGTTGGCCCCTCGGGGTGGGCCCGAGGGCGACGCCGGGTCGGACAGCCACCGTGCCTTTGCCAACACCGCGTCTCTCGCACTGGCGCCAGGCGAACGCTATCGTGTCGCGGGTGTTGGGGGCGGGTGTGTTCCCGAGGACGACTCTCTTGTGGCAAGGATACGCATGGCGTGAGTGGCGACGAGTTGCGATTGATGCTGGCCTTTGGCGGATCGGTCGTGGTGCTGGTGGTGTTGATCACCCGCTACGCGGTCTCGCCGTTCGTGGCGTTGCTGATGGCCTCGGTACTGTTGGCCGTGGGGGCGGGGCTCGAACTGGCCGAGGCCTGGCGGCATTTCGCCGGCGGTGTGGGCGCGGTGCTGAGTCCCACGGCCATGGTGATTGGCCTGGGGGCGATGATCGGCGTGTTGCTGCACCACTCGGGCGGGGCCGCCGAAATCGCCGATCGGTTGGTCCGGGTTCTCGGGGCCGAGCATCTGGGCTGGACCATGCTGGCCGTGGGCCTGTTGGTCGGCGTGGGTGTGTGGTTCACCGTGGGCCTGGTGCTGTTGGTGCCGATTGCCGTTTCGCTGGCCCGAGTCGCCAAGGTGGGGTTGCTGATTCCCGCCATGAGCATGTTGGCCGGGCTGTCGGCCATGCACGGCCTGGCCCCTCCGCACCCGGGTCCGCTGGTGGCCATCAGCCTGTTGGAGGCCGATCTGGGCCGCACGATCCTGTGGAGCTTGTTGGTGGCTTCGGTGGCGGCGGCGGTGGCCGGTCCGCTGTTTTGGCGGATGTTTCCGCATGCGATTGCGTTTCCCACGTTCGAAGAACCCTCACCTGCCGAGAGCCCCACGCGACGGCCGACCGGCTTCTGGGCCCCGTTGGCGGTGATTGCCGTTCCCATTGTGTTGATGCTGGTCGGCAGCTTCGCCATGGGGCCCGAGGACACAACGCCGCCGGCGTGGGCCACGCTGCTGGTGGGCCTGGGCGAGCCGACCATGGCCATGCTGATTGGCCTGCTGCTGGCGATTGTCCTGTTGGGCCGACGATCGGGCTTCTCGCGACCCGAGATCGCCCGCATGACCCAAGAGAGCCTGGCTCCCGTGGGGAACGTCCTGTTGGTGGTGGCCGCCGGATCGGGATTCAGCCGGGTGCTGATTGCCTCGGGCGTGGGCGAAGCCCTGGCCGGCTTGACCGAGCAGGTTCCGCTGCCTTCTCTGGTGTTGGCCTGGTTGATTGCGGCGGCCTTCCGCGTGGCCACCGGTTCGGCCACCACGGCCATTACCGCCGCGGGCGGCATTGTGGCGGCCTTGTTGGTGGACGATTCCGCCATCAACCGCGAGTTCGTCGTGCTGGCCCTAGGCGCCGGATCGCTGATCCTCTCGCATGTCAACGATGGCGGCTTCTGGTTCGTCAAAGAACTGTTCGGTCTCACCGTGGAACAAACGCTCAAAACTTGGACCGTGCTGGAAACCGTCTTGTCGATCGTCGCCCTGGTCGTGATCCTCGGGCTCGATGCGGTGTTCGGCTGACGCCTTGGCCAACCGACGCGTGTTCCCAAGCCCCAACCTTTTCCCCATGAGCAGCCCGGACCATGTGGATCTTTGATGCCCACCTCGATCTGGCCATGAACGCCATCGAGTGGAACCGCGATTTGACCCAGCCGCTGGAGGAGATCCGCTCCAGCGAGGCCCATCTGACCGACAAGGTCGATCGCGGACGGGGCACCGTCTCGCTGCCCGAAATGCGCGAGGGCCGCGTGCTCGGCTGCGTGGCCACGCTCATCGCACGGGTCGAACACGATGCCTTCAGCCCCGTCCAGGGTTGGCGTTCCCCCGAACAGGCCTGGGCCATGGTGCAGGCCCAACGGGCGTGGTATGCCACCATGGAGGAAGCCGGGCAAATGCGGCTGATTGCCGATGCCGACGGGCTGCGGGCGCACGCCCAAGCCGCCGAGGCCGCGGTCAGCGGGGGGCGGCTGCCTTCGGCCTTTCCCATGGGATTTGTGCTCACCCTGGAAGGCGCCGACTCGTTGATCACCCTGGATCACCTGCATCGCCTGCACGCCGCGGGATTGCGGGTCGTGGGCCCGGCCCACTACGGCCCGGGTCGCTATGCCTTTGGCACCGACTCTGACGGCCCCCTGGGCGAACGCGGGCGGGCACTGTTGGCCGAGATGGGCCAATTGGGCATGATCCTGGACGCCACGCACCTGTGCGATCAATGCTTCTGGGAGGCCCTTGAGGTGTTTGACGGACCGATCTGGGCCAGCCATCAGAACTGTCGCAGCCTGGTGCCCCACAATCGGCAATTCTCGGACGAGCAGATCCAGGCGCTCATCGACCGCGACGCGGTGTTTGGGGCCGCGCTGGATGCCTGGATGCTGGCGCCCGGCTGGATCCGCGGCCGATCAACGCCGGCGGCCATGGGGGTGACCTTGGCGAGTGTGGCCGACCACATCGACCACATTTGCCAGCTTGCCGGGACCGACCGTCACTGTGGCATCGGCACCGACCTGGACGGGGCCTACGGATACGAGCAGACGCCCGACGACCTGAAGACCATCGCCGACCTCAGCGGGCTGTTCGCTATTCTCGAGCGTCGCGGCTATTCGCCCGAGGCCCGCGCCCGCATCGCCTCCGGCAACTTCCTCCGCTTTCTGGAGGCCGCGTTGTAGGCGGGTGGGGGTGAGGGCGCCAGATGGAGTCCGACGCGCCGAGCGCAATACAGGCCCGCTGGCTAACAAATCTTGCTGCTCCCTGAAATAGTTTGGGAACGGCACCGGTGGCACGGAGACTCGTCGAAGTTTCACGCGGGAATCGCTAGGCATTCCGGAACGTGTCAGCTCACGCGGAGGCGCGGAGACGCGGAGGAAGAAAGCTGGAAATGGCGTGCTTCACAATGTTTGCGGGGTTGTCCGTCAGATCCCAATCCTCTGATCAATGGCCTGCTTCCTATAAAGGTTCGGGCACGGCACTGCTGGCACAAGAAAAGACGTCGAAATGTTGCACAGGATCAACACGTTGTGCAACAATCGAAACGAGCCTGGACTGGATCGTCA
>JBJHDE010000315.1:0-6771 GCA_050486385.1 Planctomycetales bacterium
TCGTGATCGTGGTCGTGGTCGTGATCCACGTCGCCGATAATCTGCAGGAACCACTCGTGACCTTCGAACAGCACGATCAGCTCGGCTTCGTCGGTGTGGAGCACCTCCCAATGCTCGCTGTGGACCAGCACCATGACGGTGGCCGTCGACTCGCTGAAGCCGTCGGTGATGGTGTAGGTGAACGTCTCGATCCCCACGAAACCAGCGGCGGGCGTGTACTCGATCATCACGCCGTCTTCAATCTCGACCACGCCACCGTGGCTGCCCTGGGTGACTTCGACGATGAGAAGCGGGTCGCCATCGGGATCGAAGTCGTTGGCCAGCACATCCAGGTCGCGATGCCCGCTGCCGGTCTGCACGGCGAACCGATCGTTCGCGGCCACGGGCGGGTCGTTCGGCGGATCTTCGTCCAACACGGTCACGGTCACCGTGGCGGTGCTGGTCGCCCCGCCTTCGTCGGTAATCGTGTAAGTGAAGCTGTCCTGGCCTTCAAAGCCGACATTCGGCGTGTAGCTGACGTGCGTACCGGTGAACGTCACGGTGCCGTTGTCCGGTTGGGTGACCGCCGTGATCACGATCGACTCGCCCAGGTCCACGCTGCTGGTGTCGTTGTTCAACACAAAGATGAGGCCGCCGCTGGGGCCCACCGTCGCCGTGTCGTCCCGGGCCAGCGGGGGATTCTCGGGCAGGGCCTCGTCTCCGGGCAGGGCGTTCACACCAAAGAACAGCCGCCCGGTCGGGCTGACCACCTCGGTCAGGCCGCCTTCGCCATCGTCCAGATAGGCGATGATCTCCAGGTCAATCGTGTAGACGCCCTCGGCCGTGAAGGCCCAGTTGTAGTGCTCGTGGCTGTCGACGCGGATCCAAATCTCGTCGGTCGGGTTACCACCCAAGGTTGCATCATTGACGCTGTTGATGCCGTCGAAGCTATCGACCCAGACAATCGGGTTGCCAAGAGCATCAGTCTGGTAGATCGAGAAATGCCCCGGCCCGTCAAAGTCGGACACACGGACCCGAATCCACTCGCCGGCGGTCGTCGCCCGCGGATCCGAGGGCGTGCCATGCTCGCCGGGCGTGAAGCTTGCCAGCACGCCATGCGGAATGTCTTCGGTCTCGATGCCGAAGAACACCACACTCGGGGCAGTGCTCGAACTCTGCGGAATCAACCAGAAGTCCTGATCCGGAGCGACGCCCAGGAAGTCGAACGGCGTGCTCGATGAGACCCGGGCATCGTCGCCAACGAAGATCACCACCTCGTCGGTCTGGAACAGATCGCCCGAATCATGATCATGATCATGGCCGTGGTCGTGATCATGGTCGTCATCGTCATCGTCATCGTGGTCATGATCGTGATCATGGTCGTGATCCACGTCGCCGAAGATCTGCAGGTACCACTCCTGGCCTTCAAACAGGATGATCAGCTCGGCCTCGCCGGAGTGCAGGACCTCCCAGTGCTCGCTGTGGACCAGCACCGTGACCGTCGCGGTCTCTTGGTGGTCGCCATCGGTCACGGTGTACGTGAAGGTGTCGATGCCCACGAAACCGGCCGGTGGCGTGTACTCGATGAGCACGCCATCTTCGATCTCGACGACACCACCCTGGCTGCCCTGAGTGACTTCGATGATGGTCAGCGTGTGCCCGTGCGGGACCTCGTCGTTGGCCAGCACATCCAGGTCGACGTGGCCGCTGCCGGCCTGCACGGCAAAGCGATCGTCATGGGCCTCGAAGTCGTGGTCGTGGTCATGATCGTGATCATGCTCGATTTCGAACTGCTGGAAGAAGGTGCCTTGGGAATCGCCCTGCCCATTGCCGTCCCAGGCCACGACCCAGTGTTCGTCACCCAGGTAGGCCAGGCTGGGGCCCTGCTGCAGGCCGCTGACTGTGGTGTTGACGACCACGGGATCGTCGATGGGGTCGCCATCGGCCTCGAACGCCCGCAACAGCACGTTGCTGTCGATGGTCGAGCCATCGCTGGTGTCGTAGGTCACCGCCTGGTAGGCCACGGCCCACGAGCCATCTTCGGCCACCGCCAGGCTGGGTTGGGTGTGGTAGACGTTGCCGACACCCGGCACGCTGACCAGAATGCGATTGCCGTGGGTCGCGCCGTTGCCGTGGAACAATTGGGCGTAGATTTCCGAGGTGATCGCCACCGTGCCATTGGTATCGGTCTGGCTCTCGGCGTAGACGACCAGCAGGTCGTCATCCACCCAGGCCACTTGCGCGCCCGAGCGGGTAAGGTTCGGGTCTTCGCCATGAGCCAGAAACTCGGCGGTTGTGGGCTGCCCGCTGGCGTTGAACACCCGGGTGACCACTTCGCCGTGGGCCAGGGTGTTGACCTTGGATCCGCCTTCGAAGGCCTGCGTGTAATGCACGCGGTCCCAGGCCACCGCGAAGTTGCCGTCGGTATCGACCGAGACCACCGGCGCCGTGTTGTAGAACAACGGCCCATCGATCCAGAACGTAAACGTCACCGGCGCGCTGGTCTGAAAGCCGCTGGCGGTGTTGACCCGCATCTGAAAGGTCAACTCGTAGGCCCCGGGCTGGGTGAAGGCCCAGTTCGCGTGGTCGTGGTTTCCGGCGACTTGGTAGTAGACATCGCCGCCCCAGTGGTTCGTCTCGCCGGTGAAACTGATCCCATCGGCGGTGTCCATGAACACCCGGAGTTGACCGAACTGGTCGGTCTGATACAGCGAGAAGTGGCCTCCCTCGGGGGCCACCATGTCCATCAGGCGGATCTCGATCCACTTGAACGAACCCATCCCGGCTTGGGGAACCCAAGTGGTGGTGTCCGCGAAGGTCGAGTCGCCCTCGCTTGCGATCCCCAGGAAGATGTTGGGCGAAACGTTGTTGGCGGGAAGAACATAAAACGGGTCGCCTGCATCGGCGCCCAGGAACTCCCACTGGGCTCCAGCGGGCACGGTGCCCTGAGCGTCGACCTTGCCCAGGATGAAGGCGTCGGCGGGATCGAAAGGACTGTTCCCATAGATGCCAATCGGATCGGGTTCGACGGTGATGTCGAAGCCGCCGGAGATCGAGTAGTTGAACGAGAGATCCGTGTGAATCCAGTCCACCAGCAGTGGGAACTCGTCGACCTGGATCTCGGCCCCACCGGTGCCAGGGGCTGAAAACTGCCGGGCCCAGATGTGGCCAAACAGCATGTCGCCGAACCGCTCGTCGCTGGGCGCTTGGGTCAGGGTGTCCCACACGACCACGAAGCTGCCGCTGCCGTCGCCGTGGATGTGCGGGTTGCGTTGATCGCCGGTGGTCGTGGTGTTGACCTGGAACTCGCCGCCCAGGGCAGAGCCGGTCGCATCAAAGGCCCGGCCAAAAATGCCGCGCCCGCTGTTGTCGTTGCCTTCCCAGACCACCACGAAACTGCCGTCGTCGTTGACCAGCACGCTGGGCGAATTCTGATCGCCGGTGGTCGTGGTGTTGACCGGGATCTCGCCGCTGGCCGCCTGACCGTCGCTGTCAAACAGCCGGGCGTACACCCCCATCCCATCGGCGTCGGGCCCTTGCCAGACGGCGACGAAGGCCCCGTTGGGGGCTTCGTGAACCGACACGTCGGACTGATCGCCGCCGATCGTGGTGTTGATGAGGGTCTCGATGCCGACCGGGTCCACCGAGAGGACGCAGCGGGTCTCGAGAGTCTCGATCGACAGGGGCAGGGACGTACGGGCAGCGGGCCGGCGCCGTCGGCGGCGCAGACAATCAAGCAAATTCATAGGAAGATCAACCTGGAAGTTTCGTCAGGAAGCAAGCCGCAACCCCAGACCCTGCCCGATCTCCGCCCCACGGAAGTCGGCGCACCGCGACCCTGGCGGCCACACCGACCCATCACTCCCGCGGCGGAGCCCTCTTAGGGCTCGGGCCAAGCACCACGTTGTGGCTTGGCGAAGTTAAACCCGTTCTCGCAGTGTTCGAAGATCGCCAGGGCGTCGATCCGTTGCACCCGACCATCGGCGAACAAGTAGTGGGCAAAGCCCGATGTTCGCTCCTCGACCGGCCGATTCGGCGAGCCGTAGAAGCGATCGACTTGGACATCCTGCAACACCCGGGCGAATGTCTCCGATTTCGGCCCACCCTCAAACCAGTAGCGGCTGTGGGTGTGGTCATTCGCCGGTCCGACGCCGCGCCGATCACTGCCGGTGAAGACGGTGATGGTGTGGCTGGTACTTTCAACGTCGTACAGCCGCAGGGCCGCGTGCGGGCCCGGAACGGTGATGTACTCGTTCATCACGTAGCTGGTGCCCTTGGCCGCCAGCCGGAGTTCTTTCTTGGGATCGGCTGGGCAGATCCGCACCTCGTCGATGTCGTCCATGAACGGAGCCAACGTGTAGATCCACGTTCGCTCAATGTTCATGGCGCCCATGGTATGGGCGGTCTTCGGATAGTACCCACGCTTGGTGGCACAATAGTTGGCCATGGCAATGCCAATCTGCCGCATATTGTTCTTGCACTTCAGAATGCGGACGTTCGACCACACGCTCGAAATGGCCGCCAACAACAAGCCCATCAGGATGGCCATGATCGTGACGACCACGAGCACCTCAATGAGCGTGAAGCCGGATTGGCGACCACGAGTGAGTTGTGCCAGCCGAGTTCCGTTCCAAGACACCATAAGTATTGCAATCCAATAGCGACAGCATGAGAATATCGAATTGCAATTGAATTGCAATAGCTCTTTCGAGTTTTCGGCAGGATTCCCAAAAAATCCCCCTAAGGCCCCCAGTTTGCCTGCGTTTCCAGGGCCTGGACCGCCCCGGCGTCCCCCGACGCCACTGGTCCCGGGGTCACTCCGCCGAGGCCGATTGCCAGGCCGTGCGGACTGCGTCGGCCTGCTGACGCACCTGCTGCTCGAACTCGGGCGTGTGCCGCGTACGCCGATCGAGATTCTTCAATGCCAGGGCCATCCGCGGATTGTTGGCCAGCCGCTGGCGATGGCGGGCCAGGAAGTCCCAGTACAGCGTGGTCACCGGGCAAGCGTCGTTGCCGGTGGCTTGCCGGGGATCGTAGCGGCAGTGGCCGCAGTGGTTGCTCATGCGTTGGATGTAGTTGCCGCTGGCGCAGTAGGGTTTGCTGGCCAGCAGGCCGCCGTCGCCAAATTGGCTCATGCCCAGGGCATTGGGCAGGCTGACCCAATCGACCGCGTCCAGGTACATGGCCATGTGCCAGTTGTGGAAGGCCGCTGGGTTGACCCCAGCCAGCAGAGCCAGATTGCCCAGCACCATCAGCCGTTGGATGTGATGCGTGTAGCCGTGTTCCAACACGCTGTGCATGGCCTGCCGCACGCATTCCAGATCGGTCTGGCCGTCCCAATAGAATTGCGGCAGCGGTTCCTGGGCGTCCAGGGCATTGCGCTGGGCGTACTCGGGCATGTGGGTCCAGTAGATGCCACGGACGAACTCGCGCCATCCCAGGATCTGCCGCACAAAGCCCTCGACGCTGGCCAGCGGCGCGGCGCCCGCTTGGTAGGCCTCGACGGCGGCGGCGACGCATTCCCGCGGGTCCAGCAGTTTGAGATTCAGCGGAACGCTGAGCCGCGAGTGATACAGAAAGGGCTCGTCGCCCCACATGGCGTCTTCGTACTGGCCGAACCGCGGCAGCCCCTGGTCGATGAATCGCCGCAGGGCTTCGCGGGCCTGCCGCCGGGTGAGCGGCACCGTGATGGCTTGCAAACGCCCCGGATGATCGGCAAAGCGGCGTTCGACCAGGTCGAACACCTGGTCCAGAATCGCGTTGGATTTGCGGCGGACGGGCCGGGGCAGATCGGCGGGCGGTCCCTGGCGGCCGAAGCTCTCGCGGTTGTCGTGGTCGTAGTTCCACTGACCGCCGGTCGGATTGCCGTGGTCGTCGACCAGCACGCGGTGTTTCTTCCGCAGCCAGCGATAGAAGGTCTCCAGGCGATAGCCGCGGCGGCCCCGAGCCCAGTGGCGGAACTCGTCGGGCGTGGTGTAGAAGTGGCGATCCTCACGGATTTCCAGGGGCAGGCCGCATTCCTGGGCCAGGCCGAGCAAGGCCTGTTGCACGCGGTAGTCGCCCGGCTGAACCAGGATCAGTCGCTGGGGGGCGAGCTGTCGCAGATCGGCCCGCAGGACCGAGGCGAAATCGGGCCCGCGATCGCGGCGGCCGTCGACGGGCAGTTCGGTGTAGTGGACCGTATGGCCGGCCTGGCGGAGTTCGTCGCGGAAGTGCCGCATGGCCGCGAAGAACACGGCGATGCGGAGTTTGTGGCACCACACGTGGCGGGTTTCTTCAGCGACTTCGGCCATCCACACCGCGTCGCAGTCGGGGTCGAAGTCGTCGAAGCCGCTGGATTGCGGATCGAGTTGGTCGCCCAACACCAGCAGCAAGTTCCGCAGGGCCATGGTCGAGGTCGCCTCCCGGGTCCGAGAGAATTCGGGCCGGGAGTTTTAGCGCGGCCTCGCGCCAAGGAAAGGCCGGAGCGGCGGTGCTGGTCAGTCGATGGGCAGGTGGAAGTCGTGGGTATTGGCTCCGCGATTGACGGTCACGCGGAGCTTGGTGTCGGGCAGTTTGTACTCGGGCGGCAGCACCTCGGGCACGTTGCCCAGGCCCAGGGGGTCTTCCTGCATTTCCTCTTCGGCGTAGATCTCGACCAGATGGTCGCCCAAGAGCGCGCCGGCCCGCGCCGGGGTGAAGCCGATCTCGTAGTTGCCCTCTTCGTCGATAATGCACATGCTGACCCGCCCGCCATCGACCGTATGGAATTTGATCATGCCGTAGGTCAGTGGTTGGCCGTTGAAGGTGACC
>JBJHDE010000316.1:0-4880 GCA_050486385.1 Planctomycetales bacterium
CTTGAGCACGCATTCGATGACCAGCCGATCGCCCGGCGAGACCATCCCGCGGAACCGCACGCCGTCCATGCCGCCGAAGCCGACCATCTCGCTGCCGATCAGGTCGTACTTGGTCACAAGAAAACTGGCGAGCTGAGCGGCGGCTTCGCACATGATCACGCCCGGCATCAAGGGAAAGCCCGGCATGTGGCCCCGCACCCAGAACTCGTCGTGCCCCACGTCCTTGTATCCCACCACGCACTTGGGTGGTTCTTCGCTGACGTAGACCACGCCCGAAAGCTGTTCGAACTCGAACCGCTGGGGGTTGAACCGGCGGATCTCGTCGAGATCGAACAGGTCTTGGTTGAGATCGTACAGGGCAGGGTTGATCAGTCGCTCTTTCCCGGGCATCAAGCCGTCTCCTCACTTACCCAAGAGAGTCCACACGTGGGGCTCCCCCGCGGCGGACGCCGAGCCAGCGTGCGACGACGTCCCCGGGGTATGTAACGATCAGTTCTTGACCACCTTACGGAGGGCGCGGCGACGCTTGGCGTTGGCCGGACGCTTGCCGTGGTTGGCTTTCTTCAGTTTGCGATGTGGCTTGGCCATGGTGGCACGTTCCAGGGTTCGTGAAATTGCGTGAAGTTGATTGGGGAATCGGCGGCGGTCGGCGGACTGCTTAACAAACAGTCGGTCCTGGGCGCCGCAGGCATTGCGATGGGGACGAGCCCACCCGTGGTCTCCGCAACAACCGTGCCACGGAGCAAGATACTCGCGAAATCGCAAAGGGAAAATTCTACCCGGCGAAGGCCCGGGTGGGAATGGCTCATCCGCGGTTTGCGACCAAGCGCGTCGCGGGAACCCCCCATATGGCAAGTCCGTAGCTACCAAACAGTAGGGTGCAGAAGGCCAAGTCGCCCACAATCGCGTTGCGGAAGAAGGGCAGGGCGGCCTCGAAGCAGGCCACGAGGCCAACCCATGTGTGGGGATAGCCGACCCGACCGTCGACCCAGACGGCGAAGTTGGTCACCAGAAAGAACAAGGTCGAGGCCAGCAAGCTGCCGCCAATCACCGAGACGGGATTGAGCCAACGGCCCACGATCCGGCCCAGGCCGATGGTGGCAAGAAAGGCCACGTAGATGACCGGCATCCCGCTGTGGAAACCTTGCGAGGCGCTCCATCCTTGCCAGTAGGCCACTTGCAACAGCAGGTCGCTGGTCAGCATGGCCCCCAGAGTCACCACCAGCGCCAGACCCAGATGCCGGAAGACCGCACCGCCGAACAGGGCCAGGGCCACCACTGGGGCGACGTTGGCCAGGTAGGGGCCGATCACTTCGTTCGGGTAGCCGCTCCAGGCCGCGGCCGTGGAGGTGACCACGCGGCTGACCACGGCCAGGGCCATCAGGCCCAGCAACAGGGCCATCCGCGGCGAGAATGAGAACCGAGCATCCACCATCGAATTGAACTTCCCCAGGGAATCAGCGACTCGAATTGGCTAGACTACGCCGCCCCCCGGCCATTCGCAAGGGCAGCCGGATTGGGGCCGCCGGCTCGCAGGCCTCCCACGAGCCGCCCCACCGGGGTCTGGATCGGCGGGGGTCTGGATCGGCGGGGGCTGGCTGCTCACGGGCGGGCCGACTCAAACTTCCAGGTGCCCCAGAGCCGCGGCGTGAGCATCGCTTCTCCGGGAACATCGTTGGTCAGCCCGGTGGCCTTGTTGTGCCAGTACAATCGATGGCTGGTTTCGCCCTCGCTGCCGCGGAGCAGCCCGATGTCTCCGCTGATGGATTGTCCCGGCTTGGGAGCCAGCCCCAAAGTTGCCAGCGGGATGGAGAATTCGTACTCGTGGAGTTGCCGCTCCTGACGACGCCCGGCGATCTCCAACTCACCGCGACCGGTGGCGGATTGCAGTTGGACCTGCTCGCTGACGTCGTCCACACGGTCGAAGGTCACCGTCCGCCAGGGCGAGGCAAAGGGAACCGGTTGTTGATCGGTCTTGGTCACCGGACGATAGAGGGCGGCCAGGGTCTTGCCGTTCTGCCGGGTGACCACCAATCGCACATCGCCCGCGACCGGTGCATCGCGCTTGGGATCGGCCGAGGGATTGGTGCCAATCATCACATCCAGGGCGCCACCGGTTTTGAACAGCAGCGGGACCACCTCGCCACTGTTGGTCAACACCTCGCCATAGCCGGTGCGGTAGGCCACGTAGAGATGATCGCCCGCGATGGCCACTGCGCCGTAGGCCAGATCGTCCAGCCTGGCCCAGTCGGCATCCTGCCAGTCGTCGAGCTTGCCATCCACGGTGGGAGCCACGGCTCGCAGCGGCACGCGGAGCGTCGCGCTCCCTTCGCGATCCTGCCGTGCGGCATCGCGGCGGAGCGCGTAATCGCTGGCCTGCAACCGGAGTTCGGGCGTCACGGTGATGGTTCCCGCCGTGAGTCGGCGGATGGTGTCCAGGCCATCCAGCCGCACGATGCTGGAGTGTTCTTTGCCGGTGACGAGGAAAAACTTGCCGTCGGCCGTGGCGTTGAAGGTGGGCCAAAAATCCTCGCCGTGTTTGGCGACATCGTTGAGCAACGTACCGCGTTCGGCAGGCAAGGCGTCCCAGCGAGGCAGGTTGGCTTTGTGGCTGTTCTGGAAGAGTTGGGCGACGAACAAGCCGTCCATCGACATGAGGTACACGTGCCCGGGGTCGCCGTTGTAGGCCCAAATCTCGCCGATGTCGGAATCGGGAATCTTGACGGGCGGACCGATGGGGCGGGTGGTGGCGAGCATTTGACCGGGATACTGGTGCGGTGGTGCGCGGTGACCATCGTGCAGCGAGGGCCAAGGGTTAGGATAGCTCCACATCAAGCGCCCGTCGCGAAAGCCACGCACCGGTCCGCCGGTCAGGACCGTGAGTCCATCCTGGCCGGGCATGGCGATCCGCGCCCCGGTGCTCCAGCGGACCTCGGCCTCGATCGTGTAGTCGGTCAGGTCGGCGGCGTCGTATTTTGGAACACCGCCCTCGGTGAAGCCCCGCGGTGCCAGCCGGCTTCCGTAGGTGGTACAGAGTGTCAGGTCCGAGGAGAGAAACAACTCACCGACACGCTTATCGCGCAGATTCCCTTCGTGGGCCAACGGAGGCAGCAGCCGCGTGGTCACTTCATTGGGCTGCACCTGGCCATCGTGGTTCAGGTCCGACCAGGCAAAGAAAACCGGACTGCGGTTCTCCTGATACTTGTCCAGGTCGATTCCTTCCGGCAAACGCGCTCGGAACCGTTCCTCGCGCAGCAGCGGCCAGCCCGTGGCATCGCCCATCGCGGCCACCGGTCGGATGAGTCCATCTTCCATCAACCACAGGCCCGCCACCGACGCGCCGCTGACGGGGCGGATGTTGAACATGTTGGTCATGTACTGCCGGCCCGCATGGTACAACGGCATCTGCGCGCCGGTGCCGGGCAGATGAGCGGGATCGTGCGGATCGGGACGAGCATACACCTGCTTCAAGCGGCTGGTGCCTTGTTCCCAATCCAACGCAAACTCCAGCCCTCCCATGGCTTTCTCGTCCACGTAGTAGAAGCGGGTCGCGTCCGTGGGATCGATGGTGCCGCCTCCTCCGTAGTTTGGCGGTCCGTACAGTCCCCGCACGAACTCGCCTTCAGTGGTCCAAATGCTGACGCGCTTGGGAAGAAAGTCGTGCTCGGCGACCCACAGGTGACCATCGCTGGTGACCGTCAGGCCGTTGGGGTGATTCATGCGGGTCTGGTCGTAGGGGCCCGCCGTGGGTGTGCCGGGCGTGCCAATCGCACGTAGCGGTCGGCCCTCGGGCGAGAAGACCCGCACGTGGTGGCTGTTTCCCCACAAGCTGATGTAAAAGTTCCCCGACTCATCGACGGTGACTTGTTGTGGATCGTCGAGCTGTTCGACCAGCACCTCGGGCCGCGGGAGTTCGAAACCATCGGACACCGTCTCGGGCAGCGTGTAGCGGTGCAGTTTGCCGCCCATCAGTGCCAGTAGCCGCCCCTGGGCATCGAAGGCCACACCTCGCACGCCGTCGGCCTGGGCGGTGGCCAACACCTTGCCCTCTCGGGCATCGATGAACATCAATTGCCCCTGCCGATCCAGCGAGGCAACCAGCCGACCGTTGAAGGCGGCCAACCCGCCGACATAGCGCTTGTCCATATCGTTCATAACCGGCATGGCCACCCTGGGGATGCCTTCGGTCTTGAACGGATGGGCAAGAATGGGGCGTGCTTTGCCATTGGCCAACGCAGTGAAACGCAGCTCGGCTTCATCCTTGTTCTGATTGCTGCCCACCGGCCAGCTTGATGCGGTGTAAACCTCGACATTCTCCAGGGCCTGGGGACCGGCATCGCGTGCCAGGTACAAGGCACCGGTCCAGGCCCCGCCAGTCCAGCGCATCCCGCGTGTCTTGCGGCCTGTCAAATCGGTCCACACCAGCCCGTCGCCACCCTCGGCCACGAAACTGGCGATCATGACATGCGGTTCGCCGTTGCCTGGCAGATAGACCACATCGCTGGGCGGGGAGTGGTCGGCCAACCAACGCCCGGTCCCGTCGCTCGTCCGCCAGGGAGGCCGACCCTCGGTGTAGACGCTGAACTCGTAGCGGAGATCGATCCCTTGGTGAAACAGGCCGCGGACGCGATATTCGCCAGGATCCACAAGCGCCCCCTGGGTCCGCCAAACACCGTCGACCTCCTCGTGGACGCCGCCACTCTCGTCGGCTCCGTCCCAATAGATCACATGTCTTCCGGCGACAAACGGGACTTCGCTGATGAGATTCCGCACCCGGCGGCCTTGGTCGTCCTCGATCACCAGCGTGACCCGCCCGTCCTCGGGCACCTCAAAGGGGATGGCGATGGGCGGCGTGACCTCGGCTTTGCCAAGGATCGCTG
>JBJHDE010000316.1:4890-6755 GCA_050486385.1 Planctomycetales bacterium
CGGCCACCGTGCAGACACACCCCCACGTCAGCAAAAGAACAGCAAAGCGAATGGACCAGCAGCGGTGAGCCTGCGTCATGTCGGCTTTTGATCACAGAGAGGGCAATGGGCAAATCAGGATGGGCGTGTCCAGACGCTACCGCCCTTTGACCGATTGTTCAATCCTTGCCCCTCCCTGGCCCCTGACCCCCAGCGCCCGCCAACACGCACCAACGCAAAGCACCCACCGAAGGGGGCCTCGGTGGGTGCTCGGTATATTTGAACCGCGGGCGGCCGCGGGTTGTCCAAAATTGGGCGGGAAAAGCCGGTGGGGTTGCGATCAACTCACCAGGGGCCGCCCAGGGACGTTAATGTTGAATTCGTCCATGGCAGAAAGTTATTGCACGTGCCGTGCCAAAGTTCGCTCTGAAGGGCCTCGCATCGCCCAGACACCGCAAAATTCGCATGATTTCGCGTTGACGGGGCCCGAATCATCGGCCGGCCACGGCAAAGCGCCATCAATTCGACTCGCTTTCGTCATCAGGCTGACGTCGCTTTGGGCGATCGACCCTGGCGATTCGCTGACCCGGCCGGTCGTTGGGCGTTCAGGCGGGTTGCTTTGACGCGATCGGCCGTCCTTGGGGGCGGTGAATCGCCGGCAATTTCGGCCACGTGCGGGTTGCCCGCCCCAGAACGCATCAACTAACATCAATGGGTGTGCCGATGTGTGTCTGAACCGCCCTGGGCGGGCCGTGTGTCCTCGAACAGGAGTCGTCGCTTGCGTGGTGTTCGAGCCATGATTGCCGTCGGGCTGTGGGGCGGTGTGCTGCTTGCGCCCGGCCAGGCCGAGCCGTTGGATCGGTTGACCCAGGCCTACGCCGAGCGGGTCCAGCCGGTGCTGGCCCGTTACTGCGTGGATTGCCACTCCGAGTTCGACGCCGCTGGGGGTGTCAACTTCGAGGCCTTGGCCACACCGCACAGCGTGCTGTCGGCCGGCCGGTTGTGGGATCGCGTGGCCGACACCCAACGGGCCGCCCGGATGCCGCCGGAGGGCAGCGAGGCCCCCACCGCGGCCGAGCGGCAGGTGATTCTGGATTGGCTGGCCGATTACAACGCCACGCTGGATGGGCTGGAGCCCAGCGACCCCGGTCCTCCGGTGTTGCGGCGGCTGACGCGGGCCGAATACACGCACACTTTGGCCGAGTTGCTGGGGATTGAGTTTGATGCCTCGGCCCGAGTCGGGCTGCCCGAGGATCAGCGGGTGGGCCCGTTTACGAACAATGCCAATGCCTTGGACCTGTCGGATGCGTTGCTAGATAAGTATGTGACGGCCACCGAGGAGGCCCTGTCGCAGGCGATTGCCGTTCGCTATCCCACGCGGCGATTCGCGGCCCATGAGCTAAAGGCGCGCTTGCACGGCAGCATGCCGGCGGCCGACACCCGACGTCCGCCGCGGTATCCCGATCCTCCGCCGGCCACGGAGGTTGACGAGGATCGCCATCTGCTGCGGGTGGAAGGCGAGTTGATTGTGCCCGTCGTGATCGAGCAGCCCGGCCTGTACCGGGTGCGGATGCAGGCCAGTGGGCATGGCGGACGCGACGGCACGCCGACGATTGCGATCAAGATCGATCAACGGCTCGACAAGTCAATTCCCATGCCCAACGGCAGTCAAACGCCCCGCGAGTACGAGCGGGCGGTCCATCTGACGGCCGGCGAGCATGAGCTGGGCGTGGGCCTGCTGACCGAGCTGCATCATCCGCAAGATCGCCAGGAGGAGCGTCGCTACCGTTGGCTGGCGTTTGAGTGGATCGAGGTCGAAGGCCCGGTGCCCTCGGCCGAGCGGATTGAGGTCGACCCCGAAGTCCACCAGCGGATCGTGTTTGTCG
>JBJHDE010000317.1:0-6745 GCA_050486385.1 Planctomycetales bacterium
TGGCTGGCCATCGGCATTGCCGTGCTGATTACCGTGGGGGTGTCCAGCCGCGTCACCACGCCGCTGGGCTGGCTGATCGTGGTGTCCTATCTGTGGCGGGCCCCGATGGTGGCCACCGAAGTCACGGCGATTCTGGCGCGGTTGCTGTTGTACTCCTCCCTGGGCCCCTGCGGAGCGGCCTTCTCGCTGGATGCCTGGTGGGCCCGTCGCCGCGACGGACCCCGCTATGCCGTGAACCCCAGTTGGATGGCCAACCTGGCGCTGCGGCTGATGCAGGTTCACCTGGCTTTGGCCTACTTGATGATGGGCCTGGAGAAGGCCTCGAGCACCGCCGGGGCCTGGACCAGTGGCCTGGCCCTGTGGTGGATGATGGCCCGCACCGAACCCAACGTGTTGGACCTGACCGGCTGGGCCGGCATGGCCGGGGCCATCCAGATTGTGGGCTTTCTCGTTCCGTGGGTCCAACTCGGCTTTGCCGTGCTGGTGTGGAAGCCCTTGCTGCGGCCCTTGATGCTGAGCCTGACCGTGCCGCTGTGGCTGATTCTGGGCCTGGCCGGCGGTCAGTGGCTGTTGGCCACCTGCTTTCTGGCCGGCAACCTGGCCTTTCTGTCGGGCGGCTCGCTACGAAAACTCCTGGGCGATGGCTCGGGGCTGGCCGGCCGCTTGCGGTGCCAGGCCTTTGTGCCCCCGCTGACCGCACCAGTGGACCAACCAGCCAGCCGACCTCAAACCGTGACCACCGGCTGACTTGCAAGGTGGGGGGCGACAACCTGAGCAAGTCCTCGAACACGGACAGCCTCGGCTGGACGAGCGGACCCGGCCACACACTGGTGGACAAGCCACCAGTGGCACGAACGGCGTTCTCAGTGTTGCACAGGGATCAGGCGTATCCATTTGAAACGTCCCCCGCCGCTAGCACCCTTGGCCCAGGAGCGGCCAAGAATCTGTCGCGGGCGTTTCCGCTCCGAAGCCTGCCGGGTACATTCGCCGGTGCCCAGATCCCTGGCCCTTTCCCGGGCGGAATCCCCCTGGCGACCCGCCCGCCATTGAGAATGAGCACCGAGCCCGACCGCCCCCCGCGTGTGAGCGTGGTGATGGGCAGCAAAAGCGATTGGGAGACCATGCAGCACGCGGCCGTCGAACTCGACGGCTTTGCCGTGCCGCACGAGCGGCTGATCGTCTCGGCCCATCGCACGCCCGACTGGCTGTTTGAATATGCCGAACAGGCCGAGAGCCGCGGCATTGCCGTGATCATCGCCGGGGCCGGAGGGGCCGCCCATCTGCCGGGAATGATCGCCAGTAAGAGCCTGCTTCCGGTGTTGGGCGTGCCTGTGCAAAGCCGCACGCTCAACGGGCTCGACTCGCTATTGAGCATCGTGCAAATGCCGGGCGGCGTGCCCGTGGGCACCTTGGCGATTGGGACGGCCGGCGCCCGCAACGCGGCGCTGTTGGCGGTGCGGATTCTGGCCCAGGGCGATGCGGCCCTCCGCGAGCGATTGGCCGCGTTCCACCGCGAGCAGACCCAACGGGTTCGCGAGGACCATCTGCCGTGACCAGCCTTGGCACTTTGTCCGCCATTCCGCCCGGGGCGACCTTGGGCATTCTGGGCAGCGGCCAGTTGGGCCGGATGTTGGCCCTGGCCGCGCGACGCCTAGGCTACAACGTCCACACCCTGAGCCCCGAGTCCGATACCCCCACCGGTCAGGTTGCCGATCGCGAGATCGTGGCCGAGTACCACAACCTCGATGCGGTGCGGGCGTTCGCCCGCGATGTCGATGTGGTGACCTTCGAGTTCGAGAATGTTCCCGCCGACACGGCGGCGGCGGCCGAGCAGGCGATTGTGCGTCCCAGCGGTCGGCTGCTGCACACGACACAGCATCGGCTGCGGGAGAAGCGATTCCTGTCCGAGGCCGGTTTCCCCCTGCCGCCGTTTCGCGAGATTCACTCGCTCGAAGCCTTGACGGCTGCGGTCGAGGAACTCGGCTGCCCGGCCATCCTGAAAACCGCTGGTTGGGGCTACGATGGCAAAGGCCAGGTCCGCATCGATCGGCCCCATCAGGCCCCGGCCGCCTGGCAGCGGCTGGCCGACAGCGTGCCCGATCCCACCGCCGTGCTGGAGGGTTTTGTCGACTTCCAGCACGAGGTCTCGGTGATTGTCGCCCGCGGCGTCGACGGGGCGGTGGCGGTGTATCCGGTGTTCGGCAATGTCCATCAGCAACACATTCTGGATATCACCGTCTGTCCGGCTCCCTTACCCGACGCCCTGACCGCCCAGGCCCAACGGGTGGCTTGTGCCGTGGCCGAGCGGGTCGAACTGGTGGGCGTGCTGTGCGTTGAGTTCTTTGTGACCCAAAGCGGCCAGTTGCTGATCAACGAACTGGCCCCACGCCCGCACAACAGCGGACACCTGACGATCGACGCGGCGGTGACCTGCCAGTTTGAGCAGCAACTGCGAGCCGTGTGCGGCCTGCCCTTGGGCTCGACCGAGCTTCGGGGGCCGGCGGCCATGGCCAATCTGTTGGGCGATCTCTGGGCCTCGGGGCCACCGGACTGGGCCAAAGTGTTGGGGCAACCCGGCATCAAGCTGCACCTGTACGGCAAGCGCGAAGGCCGACCCGGCCGCAAGATGGGCCATCTGACCGCGCTGGCTCCCACCCCCTCCGAAGCCGAGCACCGCGTCCGCGCCGCCCGCGGTCTCTTGATCCCGGGCTGATGGGCTGCTTTCTGCAACGGGATGGGAATGGCACTCTCACGCGGAGACGCGGAGGGAGAACACGGGAGGTGGCGAGTTGCCCAATTCCCGCGGGGCGGTCAGGTTGGGCCCGAACGTCTGATCAGTTGCCTGCTTCCCGCAACGGGATGGCGACGGGACCGGTGGCACGAACGATCTTCGCAATGTCACGGGGGAATCACCAAGACATGCAACCATTGAGGCCAGCCTGAAGGGGATCGCCCACGATTCCGCCCCCTGGTCCTCCGCGACTCCGCGTGACCCCACAAACAAACTCCGTGCGAGATGCCCGATGCCTTGGACCGCCCTCTGCGGCAACTGGGCATGGCACTCAAGGGAGGTGTATCGCTCACGGATCAGTCGTGCCATCGGTCCCGTTTCCGGACCTTTGCAGCAAGTGGTCTGGGAACCCGCGTGGCGTCGGGTGGCCATCCTTCCCCCCTAGCGCACAAAAATCCCCCTTTTCTCAGCAAGGCTTCTTCCATTCGGGTGGCCGAGGGGTTAGGCTCATCATCGTACAGGTGCTCAGGTATTCACCAGTTGTTGTGGGTGACGATGTCCACGGATTCCTTCGCCGAACTGTTTCGCAAGGCGACCTCGGGGAGCGAGCCCTACCCCTACCAGTCGCGGTTCGCCGAGGCCGATGCCTGGCCGCATCTGCTGCGGGTGCCCACCGGCGCCGGCAAGACCGCCACGGCCATTCTCGGCTGGCACTACCGTCGCCAAACCTCGCCCGAAACCACCCCCCGACGCTTGGTCTATTGCCTGCCCATGCGGGTGTTGGTGGAACAGACCCAGCAAGCGGCCACCCAGTGGTTCCAGAATCTCGGGCGCAACATCCCGGTGCATGTCTTGATGGGTGGCGTCTCGACCGACGCTTGGCACCTGAATCCCGAACACGACATGCTGCTGATCGGCACCCAGGACATGTTGCTGTCGCGGGCGCTGAATCGCGGATATGCGGCCAGTCGCTACCACTGGCCGATTGAATTTGCCCTGCTCAACAACGATTGCCTGTGGGTCTACGACGAGCCCCAGCTCATGGCCAGCGGCGTGACGACTTCGGCCCAGTTGGCCGGTCTGCGGCAGGCGCTCAAGACGTGCCATCGCGTCGATTCGCTGTGGATGTCGGCCACGCTCGAACCCTCTTGGCTGGAGACCGTCGATTTTCGCTCCGAGGCCCCACGGACACCGTTTGAACTGGCCGACGAAGACTACGCGCCCGACAAGCCGCTGCATTTGCGCATGACGGCCGAAAAGACCGTGCAGGCCCTGGGCGAAACCTCCAGCACGAAGATGGACACCGTGGCCCAGGCCATTCTGGGCAAGTCCAACCAGGAAGGCGTCCACCGTGCCGGAACGCAAACACTGGTGGTGGTCAACACGGTTGACCGGGCCAAGAGCCTGTACGGCGAACTCGTCAAACTGCGGAAGAAGTCCGCCACGCCCGAGATCCTGCTGATCCACTCGCGGTTCCGGCCAGCCGAGCGTCGGTTATTGAACGCCCAACTTCAACAGCCCAGTGGCGATCGGATTATCGTGGCCACCCAGGTGGTCGAGGCCGGCGTCGATCTATCCAGCCGCACTTTGGTCACCGAGCTGGCTCCCTGGCCGAGTCTGGTGCAGCGCATGGGCCGCTGCAATCGGACCGGTCACGATGGGCCAGGCGTTGTGTATTGGGTCGACTTGAAAGACTCGACCTCGGCTCCTTATGAAAAGGACGAGTTGGAACTGGCCCGGGAGTGCCTTGTCAAGCTGGAAGGGGCAAGCGTTGCTCCACGTGACTTGGATGCCTTCAAGGAACGCGAGGGCCTGACCCTGCCGTTTGAACATCGGCACGTGCTGCGTCGGCGGGACCTGCTCGATTTGTTTGATACGACGCCTGATTTGTCGGGCAACGATGTCGATGTTCAGCGGTACATCCGCAGTGACGAGCCCGAGACCGATGTCTACTTATTTTGGCGACCCCTGGACAAGTCGCCGCCGCCGGCCAGCGCCCCGGCACCGCATGTCGACGAGCTGTGTGCGGTTTCCATCAGTCAGGCCCGAGACTTCTTCAAGCGCGAGGCTGGCAAGCCAAATCGCTCGCCCAGCTATGTTTGGGACTATCTCGAAGATGACTGGCGGCGGGTCGACCCCAATGCTCTGCGGCCGGGCATGACCGTCTGGGTGCCCACGACAACCGGCGGTTACGATTGGGACGACGCCACCCAGACCGGCAAGGGTTGGGATAGCGGCAGCTCCGCCACGGTGACCGACCGACGACCCGAGCGGCATCAAGAAACGCACGAAGCCGCCGGCAGCGACAACCTGACGGTTGGGTTTCCTCAACCGTTGACGCTGGACGAGCACACCGCCCATGTGGTCGACGAACTCGACAAGTTGCTGCAAGACCTGCTAAACGACGAAGACTGGCAAACCCGCTTGCGGACCGCCGCCCTGTGGCACGACCTGGGTAAAGCCCATCCCGTGTTTCAAGCCGGTCTGCGTTCGGCCAACCCCGCGTTGCAAAATCACACGGTTTGGGCCAAGAGCGGCGGTTCGGGCCGGTTGAAACATCCGCGAAAATACTTCCGTCATGAATTGGCCTCGGCCCTGGCGGTGTTGCAACAGGGGCTTGAATTTGAAGTGGCCTACCTGATTGCCGCGCATCACGGGCGGGTGCGGCTGGCGATTCGCGCCCTGCCCGACGAGCCCCCGCCCGAGTCGCCCGACACCCTGTTTGCCCTGGGCATTCATGCGGGCGACAGCTTGCCCGAGGTACACATCCGCCAACAATCCGCCGCCTCGGTGACCTTGGATCTGGCGCCCATGCGGATGGGATCGGCCAGCAGTTGGACCGCCAACGCGCTGGAGCTGTTGGACCAGCAGGGGCCGTTTCGCTTGGCCTACCTCGAAGCCTTGATCCGCATCGCCGACGTGCGGGCCAGTGCAAAGGAGCGGCAGCATGAGTGAGACCGAGACTCAGCACGATGTGGCCCTGGCCGGTTGCACGCCCGAGCCCCTGATGAACTACCTCAAGTCCCTGGGCGTGTTTCGCCTGGTGGCCGAGCAAGCTGATTCCCACGCCGCTTTGGCCTGGCGGGGTGGGGTGGCCCATCTGCATAGCCGTTTCGATCGGGCGGCTTTGGAGCAGTTCCTATTGAACGAGTACAAGCCCACGCCGATTCTCGCGCCGTGGAATGGCGGCAGCGGTTTTCATGGCGGTGGCAGTGCGCCCCTGGAGGCCTTGGCCCATTCCACCTCGCCCCGGTTGGCCCGCTACCGCGAGACGATCGCCGCCATCCGCGAGTTTTTACCTCAGGCCAAACCCGAGGGCGATGTCAAGCAGGACCTCCTGCGGACGTGCCGCAACGTGCTGCCTGACGACATCGTGAGTTGGCTGGATGTCTGTTTCGTCTTGGGGGAAGAGAGCCCGCGCTACTTTCCCTTGCTGGGCTCGGGCGGCAACGATGGCCGGCTGGAGTTCACAAACAACTTCATGCAGCGGTTGGCCGATGTCGTACCGCTGACCGCCGACACGCCCGCCTCGGACGAATCGGCTCACTTTTTGAGTGCCGCGTTGTTTGACGATGCCCTGGTCAGCCTGGGCCGCACCGCGATTGGGCAGTTCAATCCATCGGGCATTGGCGGGGCCAACGGCGTGCAGGGCCGGTTTGAAGCCGGCAGCCTGGTCAATCCCTGGGACTATGTGCTGATGCTCGAGGGCACGCTGCTGTTTGCCGGTTCGGCCGCGCGGCGCTTGGGGATGGCGGGTTCTTCGCGGGCGGTGTTCCCCTTCAGTGTCGACAGCGTGGCCGTGGGATATGGCTCGGCCACCGCAAGTGAAGAAACCAGCGATGGCTCGCGGGCCGAGTTGTGGCTGCCCATGTGGGAAACGCCCGCGACCTTTGCCGAAGTCCGGCATCTGTTTGCCGAGGGTCGGGCCCAAGTCCGCCGTCAGCAGGCCCGCAACGCCGTCGAGTTTGCCATGGCCGTCAACCTGCTGGGTGTCAACCGCGGCGTGCAGTCCTT
>JBJHDE010000318.1:0-6739 GCA_050486385.1 Planctomycetales bacterium
CAGCGTCACGCGCGCCGCTTGAGGGCTCCGGCCGCCTTTCAGCGACCCAGGGTCGACACCCTCCCAGGATCCGTCACGGGCGGTTGGCTCATCAAGCCGTCTGCCAGTAAGTGACAACGCCCGTTGCTTCGCTAAGCTGACCGTTTGCCCGGGACTCTGAATAGAACGACCCGACGTTCAGGGGGCCGGGCGGGTGAGATCCCGGACCGCGAACCCAAGGGAGTGCGACGGATGACCCACGAAGAAACACCGCTCGCGTTGCGATTGGCCGCGGCGCCAAGCCCTCCAGACGTGAGGGATTGGGAACGCCGCGACGGCTACTACGTGGCTACGTGTCGGGTTTCGACCGCTGACGTGCCAGAGCTGATCCAGCTTGCCCGACGCTGGAGCGAGGACCCGGATCCCGACACGGGTGATCTTCCTGGCTTGGATGACGAACTTGCGCCGGTGACGGCCTGGCGAGCCTTGGCGGATCTGCAGGCCACCGAGGCGGTCGGGCCACTCGTCGAGCTGATGGTGACGATGGGGCAGACGAATGACGACTGGATACTGGAGGAGTTGCCGCATGTGTTCGGCAAGATCGGCCAGGCCGCCCTGGAGCCACTGATCTTGGCCGCCCGCACCTCCGAGCATCCGCGGAGAACTCGGATGGTGGCCGCCAGCGGTCTGGGTTGCATGGCCCGCTACCATCCCGAAACCCGCGAGCGGGTCGTCGCCAGCCTCACCGAGTTGCTGGCCAATGCCGACGAGTCCACGATCACGTTCAACACGGTGGTCATGTCCGAGCTGGTGGACCTGCAGGCCGTGGAAGCCGCCGAAGTGATTGAACGGGCGTTTTCTCGAGACCTGGTCGATTGTGGCTGGCTGGGTGATTGGGAAGACGCGCGGGAGTTGCTGGGTGTCGAGGGTCTGGGGCTGGAGATGCCCACCAACTCGCACAATTCGGTCAGAGAGTTACGCCAAAGCTTTGGCTACAGCGTGTTCTCCGACCGGCCTATTTTTTCCTCCGATGAGGACACCGAAGAGGTTAAGGAGGCTTACCTCGAGCGGGCGAGCCGGGCGTTCTCCCAGTCGAGCGAGGGCCAGCGGGCGATCGAGCTTTACGGCCAGCTCACGTGGCATCAGACGTTGATCGACTTCGCCGCGACGTATTACCGAGAAGTGGTCGATACGATGACGGTTGATACGATCGAGGAATTTCTGTTCGGCTTCGTGCCACAGAGATCCACGGTCGGGCCCGAGGCGGCCGGCGAGATCGTCGGCGAGTTGACCCTGTTCTGGGAGTACCTGGAGCGGGTTTACCGACTGCCCCCGTCGGCGGAGATGCTCGAGTGGCTCCGAAGCGAGGGTCTGGAGGCGGATTTGCAGGAGAAATTGGCGGACGATTCGCGTCATGGCCTGTTCAAGGCGATGATCACGCAAGGCATGGCCGCCGGCTTCGACATGACCACGGATGCCGGCATTGCGGCCTTCATGGCAAGCTACTATCAATTCGGAAATCGCCCCCGACCTTCACCTGCCCCCCCGAAACCCGACACCGCCCGATTCGTGCCCTTGCCTGAGAAAACCTCGCAACCCAAGGTGGGCCGCAACGAACCCTGTCCCTGTGGAAGCGGCAAGAAATATAAGAAGTGTTGTGGCAACCGGGCGGCTCAGGCCCCGGGCGGTTGAGTCCGCCAGGCATCCGATTGTTGGAGGTCCCATGCAACCCGAGACACAACAGTACAACGCGCAGCAGGCGCCGGGCGATCGGGAGATTTGCGATCTGCTGGCCACGGAGATTGACCGCCATCTCCCCGAGGCGGACAACCGGATCTGGCACGCCCATCCGGTGTGGTTTCTGGATGGGAACCCGGTTGTGGGTTACAAGAAACTCAAGCATTGTGTCCGCCTCCTGTTTTGGAGTGGCCAATCTTTTGACGAAGACGGACTGAAACCCGAAGGCAGTTTCAAAGCGGCCGAAGCCCGTTACACGGCCGTCGACCAGGTTTCCGTCGCGGACCTTGAGCGATGGCTTGGCAAGGCCCGAGAGATTCAGTGGGACTACAAGAACCTGGTGCGACGCAAGGGCCAACTTGAGCGGCTCAAGTGAGCCGCTGGGCGGACGCGCGGCTGGCACGCTTCCTACGATTGCCTGCAAAAGGTTTATGAACGGCTCGTTTGGCACGGGTGGCTTGTCCACCAGTGTTTGACAACGCCTGCTGTTGTTCGACTCATGCCCGGGAAACGCCTCAATCAGGGGCAACTTGATCGGCACTGTCTGACCAAACGACACACTGGTGGACAAGCCACCCGTGCCACGAATCCTATGTTGTGGCAAACCTCGTTCTGCATGGTCCGGGCGCGGGCTGGCCATTGTTTTTTGCAAGCCTGGCCTGTTTCGGATGGGCCGACCGCCTGGCTCGATCCGCCGATCAGGCCGATTCGGCGACCGTTTGGTTTGCGTTGGGCTGGCTCGCGATTGGCCTCCATGTGACAATCGACCAGGTCGCCAGTTTCGTCCAGCTTGGAGCGCCCTCTCCTCTCATCGAACAAGTTGGCGTGCGGGTCCGGATCCTCGCGGTGCTCCTTGGGGTGGCCGCGGTGGCCAGCGCCCCAGCCTTTTTCCGACTCGTGTGGATTCGATCCAAAAGGCGGACTCTTGCCCGGTGCTGGTTGTGGGCTGCGGTGGGCGTGACGGTGATTGATTCGGTCGTGGCCACTATCCTCATCATCCGATTGCTGAAACCGCTTGCCGACGCCTGGGCCGCAGCCTATGGCGGATGATTCACTCAACCGGCTCGGGTTCGAAATCGCTGGCGTTGACCCAGCCGGCCCGGATTTTTTCGCCTTGCATGAACCGCTCGTAGAAGTTGCGGTTGGCGTCGTCGGCATAGGGGTAGGTCGCAAACACTTCTCCCCGCCCCAGCATCCGCGGATCCTCCTGGGCGGTGAGTCGCTGCTCCATCCGCTTGCGGAGCGCCGCCAGACGTTCGGCATGTTCGGGCGTATCGGCCAGGTTGTTCACGCAGTCGCGGTCCTGGCTGACGTGATACAGCTCCTCGGCCGGTCGCGGCCCAAAGCACAGCTCCCAATACCGGGGCTCGTCGCCCTGTCGCCGCAGATTGAGGATCACCGTCTTGGTTGGGCTGCCGTCGGTGTTGAGATAACCCGTCTCGGGATTGCCAGCCGGCCACCGCGCGGGCTCGAAGTTCCGCAGATACAGCCAACCATCCTGCACCAGCCCTCGGGTCGGATAGCCGGCATCCTGGGGGCGGCCCACATCGTGCCGCTCTTTGCCGACCAGCACATGGTCCCGTGCGGGATCAATCTGCCCCGACTTCTCGGATTCAAACAACGGCACCAGGCTGCGGCCGGGCGTGCTGGCCATGCCCGACTGCCGCCAATCGACGCCCGCCAGTTCTAGGAAGGTGGGGGCCAAGTCGACGAAGCTCACGTAATCGTCGATCGCGCGGCCGGGCGCGGCGATGCCCTCGGGCCACATCACGGCCAAGGGCAGGTGGTTGCTCAATTCGTACTGCTGGCCTTTCACGCGGGGAAAGGGCATGCCGTTATCGCTGGTCACCAGCACCACGGTGTTGGCCAGCAGGTCGCGTTCTTCCAGCAGGTCCAGCATCCGCACGACATGCGCGTCGAAGTGCTCCACCTCGTAGGCGTAGTCCAGCATGTCGATCCGCACATCCTCGATGTCGGGCCAAAAGGCCGGCACCTTGTCGACGTCATCGGGCGACTTGCCGCCTTGCCGCACGCCCGAGCGAAACTCATAGGCCCGGTGCGGTTCGTGACAGCCGTACCAAAAGCACCAGGGTTGGCCGTCGGGCGTGGCATCCAAAAAGTCCTGGAAGTTGGCGGCGTAGTCATTGCGGCTGATCGCCCGGGTCGGCGGCTCGGCGGTGCGGCTTTGGAACGCCCGACCCGTCAGCGACCGCCGTTGGCCGTCTTCGGTGCGGGCGATGCCCGGGGCCCAGCCCTTGCCGGTGAAGCCGACAAAGTAACCGTGCTGGGCCAGGACTTCGGGATACACCCGAAACCGCGGCGGAAAGTAGGGCCAGTGATTGGCGGCGGCTTCCAACTGCCAGGGGTTGCGGCCGGTGAGGATCACGCTCCGCGAGGGGGCGCACTTGGCATCAGGGGTGTAAGCCCGTTGGAACAGCAGGCCTTGCTCGGCCACGCGATCGAAGCCCGGCGTCTTGATCCAGGTGCAGCCATAGGCCCCCGCGTGCGGATAGGACATATCGTCCGAAATGCACAGCAGGATGTTGGGCCGCTGGCGGGCGGGCGGCTCCTGGGCCACCACGCCGCTTGGCAGCAGTCCCACCAGCAGTGGCAAGCTTAGCCAAGCCAGCCCACGGTGGCGTTGTCGTTGCGCAGCATTGCCCATGGAACGTTCCCCCATCGAATCGGAAAGAGAATCTCGTCACCCAAAATGTCGCGGGGTGGAGATCGACTCCTCAGAGGGGGTCGCTGATTCACGCTTCCGTGAAACCCCACGGCCCCGGCGACCGAGTCCGATCGGCCCCGCGCGGGCTTCAGCCTAGTCGGCGGGGTCGGTGGAGACCACCCGGAGGAGAGCAACCGTGGCCAGGGTGCTGGTGGGGGTCATGCATCGCGTGGGGCGAAGTTTCCGGGTCAGGCCTCGGCCAGACCCTCGCGGATGGCAAAGCGGGCCAGCAGGACCCGGTCGTGAATGTCGAGCTTGTTCATCAAGCTGGTCGTGTGATTTTCGACCGTCTTCACGCTGATGTGAAGGATTTCGGCGACTTCCTTCTTGGAGAGGCCGCGAGCGATCAGCCGCAGCGTTTCCAACTCGCGGGCAGTCAGGGTCGAGGCCAGTGACCGGCCGAGATCGACGACCCGGGCCCCGTCGCGATCGATGACGATCCGCCGCAGGACATCTTCGGAGTAATAGTGCTCGCCGGCGGCCACGCGACGGACGGCCTCGATGACGGTTTCGACGGGTTCGCTCTTGGTCAAATAGCCCAGCGCCTGCACGGCGATGGCCTGCTCGATGTATCGGTCGTGAAAGAACGCGCTCAGAAACACGACCCGGGTCTCGGGGCAGCGTTGATGAATTTGCCGCGCGACTTCAAAGCAGCTTTGCCCGGGCATGTCGATATCCATCAACAACACGTCCGGCCGCGAGGCCATGGTCTCGTGCCAGGCCTCGTGGGCCGAGCCCACCTGCCCGGCCACGTGAAAATCGTGCTGCCGACTGAGCTGTTGAGCCAGGCTCTCGCGGAGCAAGGCATGATCGTCGGCCAGTAAAATAGAAATACGTTTCATCGGAGGAGTCTCATCACTTCGAACGATTGGCCAACGAGCGTGCCACGGTCTCGACCATCTGGCCTGGAGAAAACGGCTTGGCCAACACTTCCATCGGTTGCCAGTTGAACCGGTGATTCGCGTCGACCTGGCCATCCGTGGTCAACACAATCGGAATCCGGTGACCAGCGTCTCGCAACCTCGCCATGATCGACGTTTCCGCCTCGTTCGACAAGGTGCTATCCAACACGAAAACATCTGGGGGAGTCGCGGATTGAAACTCGTCGAGCACCGCCGAGACATCGCCCACGGCACGCACGGTGTAGCCGGCTTGTCGTAGCGTGGTGGTCACCAGGGCCCGCACTAGGGAATTTGATTCAGCAATTAGAACAGATTGCCCTTGTCCGCTTTGGGGGCGAGGGGGCAGGTTCAGGTTTTCGCTGGGGGCTTCGCACAACGGCCAATCAATAACAAATTTCGTGCCAATGCCCGGTTGCGACTCGCACGACAAGCGACCCTCGAAGGATTGCACCACCGAATTCACAATCGCCAGGCCCAGCCCGGTGCCGTGTCCGCGGGGCTTGGTTGTGAAAAACGGCGTCAGCATCCGCTGCTGGACCTCGGGCGTCATGCCGCAGCCGGTGTCCGCGACACTCAGCCGGGCCGTCTGCGCATCCAGCGCCTCAAGCCGGACCTCCAAGCGCCCACCCTCGGGCATGGCATCCCGGGCGTTGGCCGCCAGATTGACCAGCGCCTGTTGAATGGGGGTCGAGTCGCCTTCCACCCACAACGGCTCGTCGTCGATGTCGAGCACCAGTTCAATGCGGGCCGAGAGAAACCGATCGAGCAATCGCCCGGCCTGCTCGACCACCTCGTTGAGCATCACGGGGCGCTGCTTGCGGGGGCCTGAGCCCAACAGCAACAGGCTGCGGGTCACGCTGGTGGCCTGGTCACAGGCTTCTTGCAGCACTTGCAGCGACTCCCACGCGGGGTGATCGTCGGGCAGGGCATCGCGAGCCGACTGGGCGCAGGTCTGGATGATGCTGAGCAGGTTCCGAAAGTCGTGGGCCACGCCGCTGGCGAGTTGCCCAATGGCCTCGGTCCGCCGCACCTGCTCCAGGTGCTCTTCAAGCTGCCGAGCGACCGTCACGTCGCGGCTGGCTCCCAAATAACCCTCCGGATGGCCCTGGGCGTCGGCCAGGCGGACGCCGGTGGATTCGTGCAGGTGGCGGTCGCCGTCGCGATGCAGCTTCCACTCGCGGCACTCGAAACGGCCCCCCAGCCCATCGAGTCGTTGCTGCCAGGGCGTTTGGGGTGGCTCGGCCAGAAAGTCGTCGTAGTGGCGCGCGAGCACGTCCTCGATGGTGCGGCCCAACAGGTCGGCCACCGCGCGGCTGGACCACACGTAGCGGCCCTCGGCGTCCAGCTCCCAGATCCACTCGCCGGTGCTGGCGGCCACATGATCGAACCGCTGCTC
>JBJHDE010000319.1:0-6722 GCA_050486385.1 Planctomycetales bacterium
GAACAGCACCAGCACCCCGCCCAGCGTACCAATCACAAAGCCCGACAGGCTGACGGGCGTGATGCCCGCTTCGCCCCAGATGCCGGGAAAGAAGAACGTCATGACGCCGCAGCCAATGATCACGCCGCCAATGCCCATCAGCACCGTGACAATCGGCCCGCCGGGATCGCGGCCCGGCATCACGGCCTTGGCCGAGAGGCCCACCAGGGTGCCAAACCCGACCCACTCGAGCATCACGTGCCCGAAGCGCTCCATCTGCTCCCAGAACTCCATCTTGACTGGCCTCCTGCCTGAAGCGTTTTCGGTCAACCGACGTGTCGCAGGTGGTTGTCGTCCAATTGGACCTTCCGAATTCACCACAAGTCGCGGCTTTCGTGAAGTTTTCTTCCACCACCGGTCCAACTTGCCCAGTCGTTCATCCCGGCGGCCGGCCCCCAGGCGGATGCGCTTGCATGCTCCGCCGGTACTCGCCCGGCGTCAGGCCCCGTTCGCGCTTGAAGACGACGCTCAGGTATTCGGGGTGGGCAAAGCCGGTGCGGGCGGCAATCGCGTCGAGGGGCAAATCCGTCTCGGCCAGCAATTGTTGCACCCGCTTAAGCTGCACCGCCCGAATGAGTTGCTGCGGCGACTGATTCAGATAGCGGCGGAAGCGGCGTTCGAGCATGCTCCGCGACAGCGGGACGTGCCGCAGCACCTCGTCGACGGTGATCGGGTCGCAGGCCCGACGGCGAATCAGACTGACCGCGGCGGCGATGTGGGGATCGTCGATGGCCAGGGTGTCGGTGCTTTGCCGCGTGAGCACCTCGCGGGGTTCCACCAGGGTGATGCGTTCCAGCGGCGGTTGGGCGTCCATCATCGCGTCGAGTCGGGCGGCGGCCTCGTAGCCCACGCGTTCGGCATTCAGCACGATGCTCGACAGCGGCGGGTCGCACAGTTCGCACAGCAATTCGTCGTTGTCCACACCCAAGACGGCCAGGTCTTCGGGGACCGCCAGCCGTTGTCTGCGGCAGGCGTCCAGGACCTGCTGGCCGCGTAAGTCGTTGCAGGTCAACACCCCCGCGGGCCTGGGCATCTGCCGCAGCCAATCGCCCAGGGCCTGCTGTTGGGCCTCCCAGGTTTGGGGGCTACTGGCCTGCCAGGGGGTTTCAAAGACCGAGGCCGTGCGGCCCTCGGCGGCCAATCGCTGCTGAAAGCCTTCCAGCCGGCGGCCCGACCAATCGTGATCGGAAAATCCGCAAAATCCCAGCGCGCGGAAGCCTCGGTCGAGGAAGTACTCGGCCGCCATCCGCCCCACGGCGTGGTGGTCGGTCCAAACATGGACCAGCCCCAAGTCGCCGTGGATGTCGGTCAGATCGACGACCGGCAGGCCGCTTTCTCTCCAAACCCTGGCCAGTTCTGGAGTTGTCGATCGGCTGATCACCCCGTCGCCCTGCCAACGCTCGACGCCCTCGGGCAGATCGACCACCAGATCGCGGAGATCGAGATACATCGACCAGGGGCCATGAGCCACCGCATAGCGGCTGATGCCCCGCAGCACCTCGCGACCGTAAGCCAGGGCGGTTTCGACAATCAGCAGGACGCGTCGGGGGGCCATCGCGCAAAAATTCTCAACTGACCGGAAGGAGTCTCAAGCCACGAAAACCGGGCGTAACGCGGTCTGTTGTTTACTCATATCCCAGCATGAACGTCGTCAACAGGCCCCAGACAGCGGGTGGAACCAGGCCGCAAAGGATCTCAAAACTTTTACGCCCGTTCTCATTGCCGCTGGCCGGCCCATGCCGCATAAATGAAGATTGATGGGTCACGGGTCCGGTTGCGACCGGCCAGCAGGAAGCCCAATCCACGTCGGGTGGTCGTCCGTGCGATGGCCCGCAGGAGAAGGAGAATCACATGGTTCGGTTGGCAGCCGCGGTCTGGGGGAGTGTGGGGCTTGCCGCCGTGTTGGTGGGCTCGTCGGTGGCGGTGGGCAACGAGCCCGGCGGCGGTGTTGAAGTGGCGGAGCCGACGATCGACTACGCCCGCGACGTCAAGCCGATTCTCGCCCGGCGTTGCATTCATTGCCATGGCCCCAGCGATGCCGAGGGCGGTTTGCGGTTGCACACCCGCGAGTCGGCCGTTGCCCAGTTGGAAAGCGGCGTGCATGCGATTGTGTCGGGCCAGCCCGAAGCCAGCGAGCTGATTGAGCGGATTGCCAGCGACGACGAGTTTATGCGGATGCCGCCCGAGGGCGAACCGCTGACCGACGACGAGGTGGCCACCCTGCGGCAGTGGATTGCCGAAGGCGCCCCCTACGCCGAGCACTGGGCCTTTGTGCCTCGCACCCGACCCGACTTGCCGGCCGTCGAGAACGACACCTGGCCACGCAACCCCATCGATCATTTCATTCTGGCCCGGCTCGAGGCCGCGAACCTGCAGCCCAATCCCCCTGCCGACAAGCGGGCGTTGGTCCGCCGCTTGTATTTTGATGTCACGGGGCTGCCGCCCACGCCCGAGGAGGTAGAAGCCTTTGTGGCCGATCCTTCGTCGGAGGCTTACGAGCGGCTGGTCGACGAGTTGCTGGACTCGCCGCACTATGGCGAACGCTGGGGCCGGCTGTGGCTGGATCTGGTGCGATTTGCCGAGACCAACAGCTACGAGCGCGACGGTCGCAAGGCCAACGCCTGGAAGTACCGCGACTATGTGATTCGCGCGTTCAACGACGATAAGCCGTACGATCAATTCCTGCGTGAGCAGCTTGCCGGCGACGAGTTGGACGAGGTCACCGCCGAGAGCATGACCGCCACCGGCTTTTATCGGCTGGGGGTGTGGGACGACGAACCGGCCGACCGCAAGCAAGCCGCGTACGATGGCTTCGACGATATCATCCGCACCACGAGCGAGGCGTTCTTGGGGCTGACGGTGGGCTGTGCCCGTTGTCACGATCACAAGATCGATCCCATCTCGCATGTGGACTATCACCAGATGCTGGCGTTCTTTCACGACATTACGCCCCACGACAATCGGCCGGATGGTCCGTGCAACAGCCAGCACGAGATCTCGTCTCCCGAGCTTCTTGAGGCGTATCATCGTTTGGACCGCGAAGAGCGGGAGCTCCGCGATACGATGCGCGCGGTCGAGCAGCGAGGGATTCTTCGCATGTCGGCCCCCGATCAACGCGCGACCGAGGGCCCGCAGCGCAACCGGGTGTTGCGTGAAAAGCTGCAAAGCCATCTTGAGCCCGAGGACTGGGACGAGTACCAGCGCATGAAAAAGCGGTTTGACGGCATCCGCGACGAACGCCGCAAGCTGCCCGCCCGCGAACTGGTGTTGAGCGTAGCCAATGTGCATCGTCAGCCGCCCAAGACGCAGGTGTTTCTGCGCGGCAATCCGCATGTCCCCGGCGACGAGGTCGAGCCGGACTTTCCCAGCCTGTTTGGTGATGCATCGCCCGAGATTCAGCCGGTGGGGGATCGGTCCTCGGGCCGTCGGCGGGCTCTGGCCGATTGGATGGCCCGCGACGACAACCTGTTGACCGCGCGGGTCATGGCCAATCGGGTGTGGCAGCAGTATCTGGGCCGCGGGCTGGTCCGCAGCAGCAACAACTTCGGTGGGTTGGGCACGCCGCCGACCCATCCCGAGTTGCTGGACTGGCTGGCTTCGGAGTTGGTCGATGGCGGCTGGCGGATCAAGCCACTGGCGCGATTGATTCTGACCTCGCAGACTTACCGTATGAGCAGTCGCGGCCAGCCCGACGCCTTGGCCCGCGACCCCGCCAACGATTTGTTCTGGCGAGTGGATATGCGCCGGCTGGCGGCCGAGGAAGTCCGCGACGCGGTGCTGGCCACCAGCGGTCGGCTGAATCGCGCGATGTTTGGCCCCGGGGTTTATCCCACCATCTCGAAAGAGGTCCTGGCCGGTCAATCGCGACCCGGCGAGGGCTGGGGCCGCTCGTCGCCCGAGGAGCAATCGCGGCGGAGCATTTACATTTTCGTCAAGCGGAGCCTGATCACGCCCCTGCTGGCGGCCTTTGACTACCCGGATCCCGACAACAGTTGTGAAGTGCGGTTCCAAACCACGCAGCCGGCCCAGGCCCTGGCGATGCTTAACAGTGCGTTCCTCAACGAGCAAGCCGGCTTTCTGGCCGAACGGGTGACCCGCGAGGCCGGCGACGACCGCCGGGCCCAGTTGCAGCGTGCCGTCGAGCTGGCCTTCACCCGACCGGCCGAGGACGACGACGTGGCCCGCGGCCTGGAGTTGATCCAGCGGCTGGAAACCGAACACGACCTGGATGGCCCCACGGCCCTGAAGCTGGCCTGCCTGGTGCTGCTGAATCAAAACGAGTTTTTGTACCTGGATTGAATCATGGTCCAACCCGCGCTGGGAATGGCCAAACCGATTGATCGAACCATCCGCCCAGCGCGTGGGCGTTCAGACAAGACCTGCGGCCTCCTACATAGGTTTGTGAACGAGACTTGTGGCACTGGTGGCTTGTCCACCAGTGTTTGACAACGCCTGCTAGGACTCGATTGATGTCGGCGAAACTCCTTGACCAGGAGTCACATGGCCGGCAGTGTCTGACCGAACCACTCACTGGTGGACAAGCCACCAGTGCCACGAATTTGGTTCGAAGTGTTGCGTAGGAATCAATAACGGGCGTTTTCTGTGAACTCGCCCGATGCGGACAACCCGAGACTTCCCGTTTCTTAGGCCGGAGGGCCGGACGATGACTCAACCCAATCTCCCCCCGCGACGCGGTCAGTTCTGTGGCCGTACCCGCCGCGAGTTTCTGTGGCAAGCCGGTGGCGGTTTCGCCGGACTGGCCCTGACCGGCATGTTGGCCCAGGACGGCTTTCTGGCCGGGCAGGCAGTGGCCGCCGATGGCGAGACGCCGTTTATCAATCCCTTGGCCCCCAAGCCACCGCACTTCGCGGCCAAGGCCAAGAGCGTGATCTTTCTGTTCATGTACGGCGGCCCCAGCCATATTGATACCTTCGATCACAAGCCCGATATGAAGGGCATGGACGGCAAGACCGTCGAAGTCAAAACCTTCGGGCGTGGCGGTCACCGCAACCAGGGCCGGATTGTCGAGCCCCGCTGGGCTTTCAAACAGCACGGCGAAAGCGGCGCGTGGGTCAGCAGCCTGTTTCCGCACCTCGCCGAGTGCGTCGACGATATCGCCTTTCTCAAAAGCATGACGGCCGACAGCCCCATCCACGGCTCGGCCATGCTGATGATGAACTCGGGTCGGCTGATCAGCGGCTTTCCCTCGCTGGGCAGTTGGGTCAACTACGGCCTGGGCAGCGTCAACGAGAACCTGCCCGGCTACGTGGTGATGCTCGATCCCACCGGCGGGCCGATCTCGGGCGCGAAGAACTGGTCCAGCGGCTTTATGCCCGCCAGCCTGCAAGGCACGATTCTGCGAACCGAAGGCACGCCGATCCTCGACTTGCAGCACTCCGGCGGTCTAAGCCGCAGCGTGCAGCGCGAGCTGTTGGATACCATCCGCGATGCCAACGAGGCCCACCGTCTGCATCGCGGCGATAACAGCGATCTGGCCGCCCGCATTGCCAGCTACGAGCTGGCCTACAAGATGCAGCAGAGTGCGCCCGAGGCCGTGGACCTGGCGCAAGAAAGCGAAGAGACCCAGCAACTGTACGGCTTGGACCGGCCCGATACCCAGGAGTTTGGCCGGCGGTGCCTGCTGGCCCGGCGGATGGTCGAGCGGGGCGTGCGCTTCGTGCAGGTCTACTCGGGCGGGCACCACAACGACAACAACTGGGATGCCCACGGCGACCTGGAAAAGAACCACAACTACCACGCTGGCCGGACCGACAAGCCCATCGCCGGCCTGCTCAAGGACCTCAAGCGGCGGGGCCTGCTGGACGAAACGCTGGTGGTGTGGGGCGGCGAGTTCGGTCGGCAGCCCACCGCCGAGTACGCCCAGGGCAGCGGCCGCGATCACAACAGCTACGGCTTTACCATGTGGGTCGCCGGTGGCGGCATCAAGGGCGGTGTCAGCGTGGGCACCACCGACGAGCTGGGCGCCGCCGCCGTCGAACGCCCCTTGCACGTGCGGCACCTGCATGCCACGATCTTGCAGCAGATGGGACTCGATCCCAATCACCTGAGTTACTTCTACAGCGGCCTCGATCAAAAGCTGGTGGGCGTCGAGCCCGTGCAGCCCATCCGCGAGATCATCTGAGTCGCCCTGTTGGACCCGTGCCGCTGTTGAGTTGTTGTGGTTGTCGTGAGTGATTATTGAGACTCCCAAGAAAAACGAAACAGAACTTGTGGCACTGGTGGCTTGTCCACCAGTGTTTGATAACGCCTGCTAGGATTCTCCTTGTGCCCGTAAGGCGCCTCGAACGGAAGCAACTCGGACGGCACTGTCCGACTTAGCCGCGCACTGGTGGACAAGCCACCAGTGGCACGAATTGCGTTCGAAATGTTGCATAAGGATCAGTAATCCAAGGTCGAGACCCTGGCGAACCGCTCGCCGGGGTCTTGCCCGTCTGGGATCAGGCCCGTAGGACTCACGGCGGCCGGGCGGCAGGCCCGATTGTCATCGTTCCCCAACGACGTGTATCTCGAAAACACCGCTGGTATGCCCATCGCTTCTTCGCGGCTCAGCCCGCAGCGTCCGCCGTTTCGACTTGATCACCGTGTGGCCCTGGTCACCGGCAGCACCCGGGGACTCGGTCGGGCGATGGCCCTGGCCCTGGGCCGAGCCGGGGCCCAAGTGG
>JBJHDE010000320.1:0-6721 GCA_050486385.1 Planctomycetales bacterium
GTGAAGAAAACCGCGCCCCACCTTCGAGTGAAGACCACGGCATGGCGGCCGGTCATCGGAGGAGCAACTGGCCAGAGCGCTCGGCCAAGGTCGGCGCGCGGGGTTGGCCCGCCAGATAACGCTGCCAGCCATCGACATCGAGGTAGGGTTGCCCGGTCACCGCCCGCAACGATCGCATCACATGAAGCTGAATCGCCGGATCGGTGTCGGTCAGGCTGCGGGCCAAGGCATCGCGGGCGGCGGGATCCTTGAAATTCGCCAGGCCCTTGGCGGCCGCCAGGCGCACGTCAAGTTCGTTCTCTTCGTTGAGCGCCATTGCAAGCGCCTCGATCGCCGCCGGCCCTTTGCGTCGGGCCCAGGCATCGCAGGCGGCCGCGCGCACGGTGGCGTCGCGATGGTCCAAGGCGTCGGTCAGGGTCTCTTCCGCCTGTTGCGATCGCACCTCGGCCAAGGTCAACAGGATCTCGCTCTTCAGATACGCCTGTTCGAAGTGATAGTACATCGACGACAGCTCGGCGGCGGCCTGCTCGTGTTGCGAGTTCGACGCCCGAGCCATCTGGGTGCGGAGTTTCCGCATCGCCTCGATTTGCTTGTGCGGGTTGGGTTCCTCGCGGGCCGAGCGGAGCAGCCCGGCGGTGGGATCGCCTTGGCCCGGCATCAGCGTGGCACAGCCCGAAAGCCACACCACCGCACACAGGACCGGCCAAGTCTGGCGACCGCGGGCACAAAGGGAAATCATGGGCATCGCGGAGGCTGTAGGTCGAAGCGGATCGCACGGAAAAGACGACAAGCCTCTTGGGAGGCCATCGCGGGGTCGCTACGCTAACGAGCGGGGGCAGGAAGGCCCCCGACACGTGCGACGCGAGGTGTCCAAGAGGCGAGCCCGAAAGATGCGGGGCGAACCTTAGCACCATCGGCCCAACTCGCCAAGACGAGCCACCGCCGCGTGTTGGCCCCAATTCGGCCTTTCCCTCCACCCAACTTGAGCCCAATTTCCTATTTCTCCAGGAGTTCCGCCGTGGATGTGGTCAACATTGACTCTGCCAATGCGTTCACCACCAAGGACGGTTCAGAGATTCGCGAGCTGCTGGCCCACCGCAATTCGGTAATCGCCAACCAGAGCCTGGCCGAGGCCCGCCTGCCGGCCGGCAGTCAGACCGAAGCCCACTATCACCCCAAAACCGAGGAGATCTACTACATCCTCGAAGGCCAAGGGCGGATGCAAATCGGCGCCGAGACCCAAATGGTGGGGCCGGGCGACGCGATTGCCATCCCGCCTGGGGCCCGGCATCAAATCACCAACACCGGCACCGGCGTGCTGAAATTTCTGTGCTGCTGCGCCCCCTGCTACGAGCACGACGACACCGTGATGGTGGATTCTCTGGTGGAATGACCCGGGTTTCGCAACTTCGGCAGCCTGCGAAGTTTGGGCAAGTCGCGGGGTTGTATTAGAATGAGGCTCCGTAACGCTTGCCCCTCGAAACGACAACCGTAGGAAACCCCCAACCATCTCGGCTGGGCCCCCTGCACGCCAACCTGACAACTTGCCCATGACCCCCATGCGTACTTTCGCCGTGACCCCGCGCCGTGCCGGCCTGCTGTTGATTCTGCCCTTGGCCCTGGCCGCCGTGCTGGAATCCGCCGCCCATGTGGAAGCCGCCGAGGTCGAGGTTGCCGGTCTCAACCTGAGTTGCGGCGACTCGGCGGCTCGGCTGGAAAAGAGCCTCGCCGCCGCCGAGGGCGTCACGGAGATTGACGTCGATCAGCGGACTGGCACCGTGACCTTCCAAGTGCCTTCGCCCGAGAGTGTGCCAGCGGCCCTGGAGCGGATTCAGGCCGTGGGGCTGTACGGGCGGCTGCAAGTCGACGGGCAGCCGCGGCCCTTCCCACAGCGGTTGGCTCCCGAGGGAACCCGCGCCCGGCAAGCCCGGTTTACCGATGTGCATTTGGGTTGCCGTTCCGCCAGCGATGCCGTGGCCAAGGCCCTGGAGAGCTTCGAGACCGTGGCGACCATCACCTGCGATCCCGCGGAAAAGATTGTCCTGGTCGAGGCCCGTGGCGGGGCGATGCTCGATGTGCCCGGCCTGCAGAAAGCCCTGTTCGCCGCGGGACTCAACTCGAAGTGGGTCCCCGACGAGGAGTAGGCCCCGCCGTTCACTCCCCGCTGTCCCGCGGTTCTCGAATTCCCTCACGCAAGCTGGTGGCCCGATTGATGCGCTGTCTCCCCTGGATCGTACTGGCCGTGCTCGCCGGATCGCTCAGCCTGCCGGTGACCGCATTGGCGGCCGATGACGGCGACAAACGGCCGAATTTCGTGGTGTTCTTGACCGACGATCAGGGATGGGGCGACCTGGCCTGTTACGGCCACCCCGAGATCAAGAGCCCGCATCTGGATCGCTTCGCCAGCCAGGGACTGCGGCTGACCCAGTGCTACGCCGCCTGCGGGGTGTGCAGCCCCTCCCGCGCGGCGATCTTGACGGGCCGCACGCCTTACCGAAACGGTGTGTGGCGGTGGATTCCCGCCGGCAGCCAGTACCACCTGCGCGAGAGCGAGATCACCATCGCCACGTTGCTCAAGCAACGCGGCTACGCGACCTGTCACGCTGGCAAGTGGCACCTGAATGGCAAGTTCAACTCGCCCGAGCAGCCACAGCCCAACGACCACGGTTTCGATTGGTGGCTGGCCACGCAAAACAATGCCGCGCCGCATCACCTGAACCCGATCAACTACGTCCGCAATGGCGAAGCCCAGGGGCGGATGGAAGGCCCCTCGGCGATCATCGCCGCCGACGAGGCCATCACCTGGCTCCGCGAGACCAAGCCCAAGGACGCTCCGTTTTACTTGCAGGTCTGGACGCATGAGCCGCACCTGCCCATCGAGTCGGCCGAGCAGTTCATGGCACCCTACGCCCACCTCGACGACGAAGGCTTGCGGCAGCATCACGGCAATATCACTCAGCTTGATGCGGCCTTCGGCAAGCTGATGCAGGCCCTGGACGAGTTGGGCTACGCCGACAATACGCTGGTGATCTTCACCTCCGACAACGGCCCCGAAGGCGATGGCAAACGCGGTCGCACGCGGGGTTCGACCGGTGGGCTGCGGGAACGCAAACGGCACACCCACGAAGGCGGCATTCGGGTGCCGGGCATCATCCGCTGGCCCGGCAAAATTGCTCCCGGCACCGAGAGCGAAACCCCGGTGATCGGCTCCGACATCTTCCCCACCCTCTGCGCGATCGTCGGCATCCCCCTGCCCGAAGACCGCATCATCGACGGCACGAACCTGCTTCCGCTGTTTCGGGGCGAACCCCTGGAACGCCAACAGCCTCTCTACTGGCGAAACCACCTTGCGCCGGCCCGCTACCGGGTGGGGCTTCGCGAAGGCGACTGGAAAATCGTGGGCTCCGACGACCTGACCCAGTTCGAGCTGTACAACCTGGCCGAGGACTGGCAGGAGACCACCGATCTGGCCCAGACCCATCCCAGCAAGTTCGAAGAGATGAAGGCCAAGCTCATCGCCCACGATACCGCCGTGCTGGACGACGGCCCCGACTGGTGGAAGCGGGAAGGCCAGGCTCCCGGGCGATCGGCCCCCGAGCTGCCGCCGGGCGAAGACCGCACCGGCCAATTTTCCCTCATCCAGGGGGCCACGGCCCACGAGGATGATCAGCTCGGTGTGCGCTTGGTGGCTCGCCAGACCGAGGGCATCGCCCTGCTCAAGCTCGACGACCCGATCACCGAGCGGGCGACCTTCGCGGTTCGCTACACCGCCGCGACCCGGGACCGTGTCCGCAACGCGATGCTGGTCTTTGGCGATGCCCCCGATCTGAACCGGCTGACGGCCGTGGGCACGGCAATCGGCATGAACCGGCATGTCGCCTTCCGCGGTGGATGGCGACAACTGACCAGCGGCGTGGGGACCGATGTGGAGATTCCCGACGATCACATCTTCAAGGCCCGAGTGACTGTCGACGTGCCGGCCAAGCGGGTGAGAGCCACCATCGACGGCAAGACCCTGGAGTACAGCCTGCCGGCGGATCTCAAGCACATCACCCACTACGGCTACTACGTCAAGCAGACGACCTCGCGGTTTGGGCCCATCCAAGTGACCCGCGACCGCTGAGTGCTTGTCGCCCTGGCCCCAGAGGATTATGATACCAAACCGGCCCGGAAGGGCCGTATGCCGGAGTGGCGGAATGGCAGACGCGCTGGATTCAAAATCCAGTGACCGCAAGGTCGTGTGGGTTCAAGTCCCACCTCCGGTACTCGTTTGTGAGCAAGCAGTTAGCTCAATCGCTTGCCTATCGCCTGCGGCCTAGAATAGGACGCTGGTGACTCAAGAGTGACTCATCTCGCGATCGTGTGGCACCAGGGGGGATGATCCCCAACTGGTGGCTTTAGACTAAGCGTCTAGCCACACGCGAGCTACTATGGCCACTCTAGGCCTCAAGAACGGTGTCTATCACATCCGGTTCCGCTTTCGCGGGCGGCAGTTCAAGAAGAGCCTCAAGACCTCGGATCGGGCCGACGCCCAGGCGGCGGTCCACATCGTCGGACAGACGATCCACCGGCTGACGGTTGGGTTGCTCGCCTTGCCCGATGGGGTTGAGCCCGGCGACTTTATTGTCTCCGGCGGGACCGCTCAACCGACCGTCAGGCGTGAACCGGTCGGGCTCGTGCAGGCAGCCCGCGAGCACCTGGAAAGCCAGCAGCACACGACTTGGCCCCCAGCTATCTCGACAGTCAGCGGACCCGCCTAAGACACTTGCAGCGGTTCCTACCGGAGGCCGCTCTTGGGCGCGTCGTGTCGCCGCGCATCCCAGGATGTTCCAGAAGTGTGGCACTCGATTCGACCCTACGTGGTGAAAAAAACTCAGTTGCGGCCCAAACCCTGCCCCAGACGCGAGACCGCCCCACTTCGCCCCGAGCCGAATGACGCGGATTCGCGCGGCCAAGCGCAGCCGAGCAAGCGACCAATTGACGCAAGAAGGCGGCCGCCACCCCCGATTGCGACGGCGGGACGACCGACACACCGTTCTCTCGTCGCTGTTGCGCCGGGGCGCCCTCGGGTTCGGAAAGCGTTGTTTCACGCCCGCACCGAAACGGACTCGAAGTCGGCAGGCTGTGTTGCGGACTGGTCTTGCGTCAATCGCATAACAGACAACGGGGCGAAAAAGGGTTGTGACCCGGTAGGATTGTGAAGTGGCCGCTTCTTTTGTACTGGATGGCCGTTAGTCGTGGCGGTGTTGATCCGACGCATCGAGGCGGGTGTGGCGAAACGGGTAGGAAACCACAATGGCCTGGACGATGTGCTGAAACTGGTAGCCGGTATCCTCAGCCGAGCTTTGGATCCGCTCGACGGTTGGCAGATCCATAAGCGACAAATCCCTGGCCAGTGCGTAGCTCAGCAGGTGCTCGATGAATCCGCGAGTGAACTCGTGGGGCTCTCGCAGAAGCAAGGCCTTGAATTCGGCCGGCCCGTCAAAGTCGGCGCTGTTCCATTGGCTGCGGGCGTCGACTGGTACGCCCGCGTCGTGGTCGCGCCAAGCACCGATCGGATCGAAACGCTCCAGGGCAAAGCCCGGGGGATCGATACGGACATGGCAGGTGTAGCAGGCCGCCTTGTCGCGGTGTTGTTCGAACTTCTCGCGAATGCTCTGGCTGGCGGCGGCCTGCTTGGTGTCATCCTCAATGGCGAAGGCAACTTTTGGCTCGGTCGGCGGGCGATTGAAAATGGTTTCTAACAGCCACGCACCGCGCTTCACCGGACTGGTGCGAAACGGCAACGACGTCACGGTCAATGGACCCGACATCGTCAGGTAGCCGCCGCGGGTGGTGTCGCCCAGGGGCACCCGCCGCCAGAGGTTATTTGCACCGCGAGTGGTGCGTGGTGTTTCGCGATTGCCAGTTTCGCCCACGCCCGGCGGTTCGTCCGGGGAGTCGGCATCCAGCGACAGGCCATACAGTTTTGCCAACCGCGGGTTGAGCCAGGTGTAGTCGGCACTGATGAACTCCAGGATACTGCGGTCCTCGATCATGACGGTCTCGAACAGCAGCAGGGCTTCAAGCAGTTGCGATGCGTGCAGCGTGTCTTTGCCCTGCGCACCGGAGTAGAAGTCGCGGAAAAGCTGCCGGTCCGGCTTGGCGGTGTAGAGTTGATCGAGCCGCAACCACTGGACGGCGAACGATTCACTCAGCTCGCGGGCCTTCGGATCGCGGAGCATGCGTCGCGTCTGGGCCTTGAGCGTCGGCTCGTCGATTAGCCGACCACTCTTCGCCAGGGCGAACAGTTCGTCATCGGGCATCGACGACCACAGAAAGTAGCTGAGCCGATTGGCCAGCTCATAATCGGTCAGGGCGCGGACCGAAGAACTCCGACCGCCGGGGTCAGCGGGCACGAGCGGGTTTCGGATTGGCAACGCCTCGCCATCGACGACAGGATCCTGCTCGGCGATGAAGAGAAAGTGGGGTGACGCCAGGATCGCCTGGACGGCCAATCGCATACCATCGGCTTCCGACTGGCCGGACTTTGTCGCCGACTCGAACAGCGCGACGTAGCGATCGATCTCGTCGGCATGCGGCGGGCGGCGGAACGCCCGCTCAAGAAAGGTCGCCAAACGATCGCGTGGGGGCAGCGGCTGCCGACGGGCGCTTGGCGGCACCGTTGACGCCGAGGCGTCTCCTGAACTGCGTGCGGATTCGGTTTGAGTCCGGGTGACGG
>JBJHDE010000321.1:0-6687 GCA_050486385.1 Planctomycetales bacterium
GATCTGAATCGCGAACTCTTCCATCGCGTGGCCGCCGAGCAACGCCAGCGGACCGAAGTCCGCTACACCGGCGCGGTGCCCTACCTGGACGAGAACGGCGACCTGCAAGGCGTCGAGTAAGCGGGCGAACTCCGAAAAGCCCGCAGGCTGGCTCAATCCGTCACGTCGCGGCCCAGCGTGCGGAGCAGCTCGATCCGCCAGATGCCGCGACTGCAACCGTGGTTGAATCGGATGGCGTAGGCGTAATTACCAACCGGTGCGAGATCGACAATCCGTAGCGGCTCGGCTTCGGCCTTGTTCATGACGGCAAACGGCGAGGGCTTGGCGGCCGCCGGTGGGCCGTGCTTCTCGGCACAGTTGGCGCACGGGCATTGCCGCTGCAACTCGGCCGGTTGGTAAACGCGGGTCGAGCCGTCGTTCCAAGAGATCTGCAACTCGTTGGCCGGCGACATGGCAATTCCGACCGGAAAGGCCTCATCGGTCGGCGGTGTCGCATCGTCCTGCATGGCGGGTGGTGCTTGGTTCGGGGGAAAGCCGGAAAGCTTAACGGAAGCGGGAATCCTCGCGGCGGACTTTTTCGGCGGGCCCACCCCGTCGGCGAAGCTGGCCCTCGAGCCACCAGCAGCCCACGCCAATGCCACAGAGAACCGCCCCCACGGTGCCACCCGCGATGGCCAGGGGTGCCGTGAGTTGCAACTCGGAGACAATGATCAGAAATCGCCCGAGCACGGCCCCCAACAATCCACCCACCACGGCCCCGCCGACGCCAGCGGCAACGAGGCCCCCAACCAGCCGGACCAAGGGATCGCCACCCGGCGGTGGCGGGACCACGACCGGGATGCTCGTTACCGAGGCCGATTCCTCGGTCACCGGGGCGGGTTCCTCGGCCACCGACGCCGGTGAGGGCTCGGCGGTTGGCTTCGGAGCGGCGATGCTCGACATCTCGGTGGGCGAATCTTCAACCAGGGGCTTGTCGACCGCCGGTGGCCTTTCGATCTGAGCCAAGGTCGGCTCGCCCGGCCCACCCTCGCTGTTCAGCGTGTTCGATTCGTGACCGTCGGTGGTCACGTGCAGCAGAATCGCCGAGTTGGCCGGTGCCGCCATCGCAAACGGCGCCAGCACCTCGGCCACTTCCTGGGCCGTTTGAAAGCGGTCGTCGGCGTTGCGTTGCAGCATCTTCGCAACAATCCACTCGACCTCGGGCGGGACCTCCGGGCGTTTCGTTCGCACCAAGGGGGCGTCGTTGTTGGCCTTGGCCAACAGCTTTTGCATGGGCGTGGCCCCGGTAAAGGGCACCTCTCCACACAACGCCTTATACAGCGTGCAGCCCAAGGCATAGATGTCGCTGCGGGCGTCGGCGTTCTGGGTGCTCTCGGCCTGCTCGGGCGACATGTAATCCGGCGTGCCGAAGATTTGCCACGCCCGGGTGAGTCGCACGCCCGAGGTGTCGGGCTCGGCCAGTCGGGCGAAGCCCAGGTCCAGGACTTTGACCTCGGGCACGCTGCGGACGGTTTCGCTGCGGACCAGCAGATTGCCGGGCTTGATGTCGCGGTGGATCAGGCCCTTTTCGTGGGCGTGTTGCAAACCCAGAGCGGCCTGGCGAATGCACTCACAGGCCCAATCCAGCGGCAGCCGGCCACCGGCCGAGCGGATCCATCGGTTGAGGTCCTGGCCGGGCACGTACTCCATGACCAGAAAGTGGATCGAGCCGTGCTGTTCGGCATCGAAGGCCGCCACCACGTTGGCGTGATTGACCCGGGCGGCCAGCTTGGCCTCTTGTCGAAAGCGGGCCACCGCTTCGGGCCGTTTGGCCACATCGTCGGACAGCACCTTCACGGCGACAATGCGGTCCATGCCCGATTGTTCGCAACGGTAAACCGTTCCACTGCCGCCGGCCCCGACACGATCCAAGAGCTTGTACTTGCCCAGAAAGAAGTCGCGACGCCCCGCCAGCAGCTCGTCGGCCTGCCAGGGGGTCAGCCAGTGGCGATCGACCAGCCATTTGGCCAGCAGGCCCGGCGGCACGGCCTGCTGCTGGGCCGCCAGATTGGCCCGCAGCCGCTTGACGTGATGGTCCCCCACCAGGCGGCTGGCTTCCAGATGCTCTAAGAACGTCGCGACCGACATCATCGGCGAGGCGGTCGACATCGAAAAGGCTCCGGGAACGGCACGTCGTCAATCGGCCACGGGGCAAGGATCGCCGGCTCGATTCCCGCGGGCCACCCCCCACCTAGTCGCAGGACTTGTAACCCGTGGTGGCCTCGGGATCGATCTCGGGCATCTCGGCGTCCACGGCATCCGTCGCATCGGTGGGGTCGGCCGGAGAGACCGGATCGCCCGCGCTGCCCGCGTTGCCCTGGTCTGGAGATCCCCCCGAATTGATTTTAGTCATGCTCCCCTGAATATCTACACCCGCGGACGAGACCTTGACAAAGTTACCGCCCACGACCAGCGTCACCCCGCTGGACCCCTTCAGCACGATGGTCGGGGCATCCAGGATGATCGTGCCACCGCTTTTGAGCGTGATGTTGCCGCTGGCATCGACCACCGACTCGCCACCCACACTTACGGTGTCATCGCCGCCGGTTTTTTGCTTGTTGTCGCCGCCGACCTCGAAACTCTGGTCGCCGTCGATTTTGACTTTCTTGTCGCCCTTGATGGCCTGGTCAAAGTCGTTGTCGATCAGCTCCTTGGAGTCGTTCTTCACGTGTTGATGGTAGTCGTTGTCGATCAACTCCAGGTAGTCGTTCGCGACATGCAAGTGAAAGTCGTTACTGACCAGTTCTTTGTGGTCGTTGCCGATATGCACGTCGTTGTCGTTATCGATCAGCTCCTTGCGGTCGTTGACCACATGCAGTTGCATGTCGTTTAGGATGTGGGTGTTCTTGTCGTTCTCGACAACGACGTTGTAATCCTTCTGGGCGTGGACGTAGATCTCTTCTTCGTCGGCTTTGTCCTGAAAGCGAATCTCGTTGAAGCCCTCGCCCCCGGTCGAGCTGTTGGACTTGATCCCGCTGATGGTTTCGTTGTCGGGCAGTTCATAGGGAGGCATCTGCTGGTCGTTGTACACGCTGCCCACGACCAGCGGCCGATCGGGATCGCCATCCAGAAAGGCGACCACCACCTCTTGACCCACCCGCGGCAGAAACACGCTGCCCCACTGTTTGCCAGCCCACAACGTGGCCACCCGCAACCAGCAACTCGTCTTCTCGTCCTCCTGCCCCTCGCGATCCCAATGGAATTGCACCTTCACGCGGCCGTACTTGTCGGTGAAGATCTCCTTGCCCTCGGTGCCCACTACCGTTGCGGTTTGTGGTCCTTCAATAATCGGACGCGGCTGCACCATCTGCGGCCGAAACGGTATGGCATCGGGCATGCACTCAAAGGCGTTGGCATACCGAAACGGCACCGCCCCCCGCGACCCCGTGTAGGCCCCTTCCAGCGTGGCGCGATGCTCGACCCGGGTCAGCATCCAGTCGCCATTGGCGTCAAAATGCGAGGCCAGCTTGAACTTGGAACCCGCCATGAACGTCCGCACGTTGCCCACGCCGGTCACACGAATCGAAGGCGCCGTCTCCTGCTCTTGCCGAATCTTGGCCGTGCGGGTGTTGTCTTCGCTGATCTTGCCAAGTTTGTCGGACTGTTCGCTGCCCGCCGGCGTGATGCCGTCAAACCGTTTGGCAAACCGACCAGGAAAATCGTAGCGTTCCCAATCGCTATTGCCCGCGACTTCAAGCTTGTGACTGATCGTGCCTGCCTGGGCATCGGGCAGAATCGTCTCGCTGGCTTCGAAGTTTTTGCCCGTCATCTCGAACTTGTGGTCCCAGAGCGTGGTCTTGCCGCTCCGCAGTTCCTGGGCTTTCCGCCAGATTTGAATGCGATACTGGCTCTCGGCGCTCTCTTCGGCGTCGTCGCCTGGCCGACGATAAATCACCTTTGCAGGTTCCGAGATGTCCTCGTGCGCGCTCTTGTCGTCGGCAATCACCATGGTGTGCGAGCCGTCGTCGTGCTGGAAGAAGTAAAAAATGCCTTCTTCTTCCATCAGGCGTGAAATGAACTCGAAATCGGTCTCGCGGTACTGCACGCAGTAGTCGCGTGGCTCGTAGGTGGTCTGCAATTTGAACGATGTCGTCACGCCCTGGAGCACTTCCTCCAGGATGTCTTTGACGCTTTTCTCTTGCCACAACCGCGAGTTGACCTGCCGCGTCAGCGTCCAGGCCTCGGGCACCAGTTCGGCCTGGTAAGTGATCACGGGATTGTCCATATGCGGACCCCGGACCATGCCCGTTTCTACGAACCGGCGACAGATGCCATTGAAGTGCCGCTTGTCACCGCTTTCCAACATGAGCGAGACGGTGATGCTCTGCCCGAGAATCTTGTCGAACTCCACCGGCGTATCACCCGGACTCACCACGTCCAGGTAAAAGCGAAACGGCTCACTGACGGCTTCGGTCCCGCGAAACTTCTCCAGCAGGAGCTTGTCTGCCCCAAGTGGGGTGTCTACGGACATCGGCCGGTTGGCCTGAGTCAGATCGCCCATGCCGATTCTCGTCTCACGGAAGGTTTCAAGGAAAAGCACACCGCCTGGACTTCTTGGCAACGAGTCACCGCCCCGAGCGGTTCACGGCCCCCGACTGCCCCCGAGCCGCCGGCAATCCTAACGCCCCCAGCGTGGGGTTCCAACACACTCCCGCAATCAATCCGTCCTCAACCGCCGACCAGGTCCGCGGATTCCAACGCCGCGCGGGTCTGGGCGGGATGCGGAAACCCAAGCGGCTTGTCGACCCGGTTCAATAGCGGCTGGTCCGCCAACCAACGCCGCAAGTTATCGCAGAACAACCGCGTCGTATCGTCAATCCGCCGGGCACTCTGGCCACCCACATGCGGCGTGATCATCACGTTCGGCCGATCCCACAACGTGCTGTCCGCCGGCAGCGGTTCCACTTCGGCCACGTCCATGCCAACGCCCGCCAATTGCCCAGCATCCAGGGCCGCCGCCAAGTCCCGCTCGACCACCAAGCCGCCCCGGGCGACGTTGATCAGCACCGCCGAGGGCTTCATCTTGGCGAACCGTGGGGCATCGAACATCCCCCGGGTGCTGGCATTCAGGGGGGCTGCCAGGATCACCACATCGGCCTGGGGAAGCAGCTCGTCCAGGGCCTCGGGCGGTTCCAGCCGCTCGACCCCCTCGGGCTTGAGCAACGGATAGTAATCGGTCGCCAGAATCCGCGTGCGAAACGGCCGAAGGACCTCGACCAACCGCCGACCGTTGCCCCCCAGTCCCACAATCAACACGGTCGCACCGGTCAGGTCTCCGGTCGGGCGACGAATATACTCGCGGGCCTGTTGCGCCCGAAAAAACACCGGCAGACCCCGCAACAAGCCCAGCAGCAGGGCGAATGTCTGCTCGGCCACCTGATCGGCCAGCACGCCCGAGGCGCTGGTCACGATAATGTCGGACTCCACGACATCGGGCACCAGGCAGTGGTCCACCCCGGCGGCCGAAGACTGAATCCACTGCAATCGCCCGCCGCGGACGACACGGCCCCAATCGACGGGCACCTTGGCGTGTCCGCAGAAAATGTCGGCGGTGGGCAGCAGCTCATCGACCCGCTCTTGCCCGGCATCCACGATCTCCCAATCGGGGACAATCGCGGCAATCTCCTGCTTGTGATGGGGTTCCGCCGGGTAGCACAGCACGATCCGCATTCGGAATTGTCGCTCGTGGGGTTCGTTGCCAATACGCTGGGTGCGGCTTATCTTGGCGAACTCGCGGCCCGACGCAATGCCCCCACACTTGGGGAGGGTGGTTGCGGCGGTGAGTCCGCGTTCTGGGGCCAGCTTCGCTGCTGAGCGCTTTCTAGCGCTGGGGGCGTGGCGGGACCCCCTCCTCCCTCGAAATAAGGAGAATCAGCGATGAACCGAGTGGGATTCGCAATGTGTCTGGTTTTTGTCCTGGCCGGCTGGGTCCGGCCCACGGTTCAAGGAGATGATGCGGTGGCCTCAGCAGACGCGCAAGCGCCGATCGTACACAACGTGTATTTCAAGCTCAAAGACAGCTCCGACGCCAAGATTGCCCAATTGGTGGCGGCCTGCAAAAAGTACCTGGCCCCACAGCCGGGGGTCACGTTCTTTGCCGCCGGCGGCCTGGCTGACCTGGACCGACCGGTCAACGACCGCGATTGGGACGTGGGCCTGCATGTGGTCTTCGAGAACCGCGCCGCCCACGACCGCTATCAAGACGACCCCCAGCACAAGCAATTCATCGAGGAGAATCGCGACAACTGGGAGAAGGTGCGGGTGTTCGACACCGTCGGCCACTGATCCGCGGCTTCCCCCGCTGGCACCACCTTGGCCGCATGCCGGATTGGGTGCTAAGATCGTTTTTCGTGGCGAGCCGTCCTCGGGCGGCCGCCGCGTTTCAGCCGACCCGCCAGCACCGCCTGGCTCGGCGGGTCCCCCGGAGGGTAGGCGAATTGGCTAGCAGCCTGATTGGAATTCAGGTGCCGGGAAACCGGTTGCGGGTTCGAGTCCCGTGCCCTCCGCTCTTCTCACATCCGTCGCCGCAACAGGTTGCCTCGCCCCACTTTGCCGCGACCCAGTCCGATTGCCCCAGTTGCTTGTGCCAGAACTGGCCCAATCCCCACTTTCTCTCCCCTCCAACGAACCGCACCTCCTCGCCGCCAG